>NZ_PSWQ01000034.1:0-1816 GCF_002932915.1 Rathayibacter sp. RFBD1 | reverse complement strand
CACCGAACTCGACTGGCGCCCCCGCTACACCGACTTCGACGCCGGACTCGCCGCCACCATCGACTGGTACCGCGCCAACGAGGACTGGTGGCGCCCCGCGAAGGCCGCCACCGAGGAGAAGTACTCCGCTCAGGAATGAAAGAGAAGAAGCACTCCCCACAGAAGCAGGAATGAGACGCGGAGAGGCAGAGCAACCGTCGGTGACTCATTCTCCTTCTCCAGCTACCCTCTCCGGGGGACGCTCCAGAGGCCGAAACAGGGCCTGACGGGGCCTCCTGTGACTTCGGCGAAACGTGACCTTGCTACGGTTACGCCCGTGCTCATCTCCTCTCCTCCGGCCGCCGCCGCCGGCGGGACCTGCTCCGCTCAGGAACCGCTCCGTGCCTCCGCCGCTCCTGTGTCGAGAGGGCTTCATCTGTGAGGGGCATCATCCTCGCGGGTGGTTCGGGGTCGCGGTTGTGGCCGATCACCAAGGGCATCTCGAAGCAGCTGATGCCGATCTACGACAAGCCGATGATCTACTACCCGCTGTCGACGCTGATGATGGCCGGGATCGACGAGGTCCTCGTGATCACGACCCCCGAGTACAACGACCAGTTCCGCGCACTGCTGGGCGACGGGTCGAGCCTGGGCATGCGGATCGAGTACGCCGTGCAGCCCTCCCCCGACGGGCTCGCGCAGGCGTTCCTGATCGGCGAGGAGTTCATCGGCGACGAGTCGGTCGCCCTGGTCCTGGGTGACAACATCTTCCACGGCACCGCCCTGGGCACCGCCCTCGCGGCGAACACCACGATCGAGGGCGCCGTCATCTTCGCCTACCAGGTCGCCGACCCGCGCGCCTACGGAGTCGTCGAGTTCGACGAGCACTTCCGAGCCGTCTCCATCGAGGAGAAGCCCTCTTCTCCGAAGAGCACCTTCGCTGTCCCCGGCCTCTACTTCTACGACAACTCCGTGATCGGGATAGCCAAGAGCATCAAGCCGTCAGCGCGCGGCGAACTGGAAATATCGACGGTCAACGAGCGGTATCTCGAGGCCGGTGCTCTCACTGTCCAGGTGCTCGATCGGGGAACGGCCTGGCTCGACACCGGGACCTTCGATTCCATGATCGAGGCGACCGAGTTCGTGCGCGTGATCGAGCAGAGGCAGGGATTCAAGATCGGCTGCATCGAGGAGATCGCCTGGCGCAACTCCTGGATCGACGACACCCGCCTCGCCGAGCTCGCTGCACCGCTGGTCAAGAGCGGCTACGGCGCCTACCTCCAGCAGCTGCCCGCTCTCGCGCGGGGATCATCCTCCGTCTGAGCGCCCACCGGAGTCCGCCCGTGTCGTCGACCGCGACCCGGGCGTCCGACGCCTTTCGTCCCTTCCTCGAACCAGTAGGAGCACTCGTGCGGATCCTCGTCACCGGCGGTGCCGGCTTCATCGGCAGCAACTTCGTCCACCTCACCCTGCGCGAGCGCCCCGACGTCCGGATCACCGTGCTCGACAAGCTCACCTACGCCGGCGACCTCCGCTCGGTAGCGCCGGTGTCGGACCGGATCACCTTCGTCGAGGGCGACGTCGCCGACGCCCCGCTCGTCGACCGGCTGGTCCGGGAGTCGGATCTGGTGGTGCACTTCGCCGCGGAGTCGCACAACGACAACTCGCTGGAGGATCCGGCGCCGTTTCTGGCGACGAACATCCTCGGGACCGCCGCCCTGCTCGAGGCGGTGCGCCGGCACGACGTGCGGTACCACCACATCTCGACGGACGAGGTGTACGGCGACCTCGAGCTCGAGGACCCCGCGCGCTTCACCGAGCACACCCCCTACAACCC
>NZ_PSWQ01000028.1:0-64532 GCF_002932915.1 Rathayibacter sp. RFBD1 | reverse complement strand
CCCGCGGGGGGGGAGCCGGTGGGGGGGGAGGGCGGCGCCCGCGCCCCCGGCGGGGGGGGGCGGGGGGGGGGGGGGGGGGAGGCGGGGGGGGGGGAGGCGGTGCGCGAGGGCGGGGGGGTGGGGGCGGGGGTCCGGGGGCGGGCGGGGCTAGGGTCGAGCCGTGAGCAGGATGGGTGACGTCGCGGCAGGCGGCGGGATGCGCGGAGGGGCGCGCGGCGGGAGGATCTCGAGCAGCGATCCGGACAGCCAGCGGGAGATCAACGCGGCGGCTCCGAAGGTCGACGACCTGCTCCGGCGCATCGCGGGACTCTTCCGCGACCACCGCCCCAAGCTCACGCTCACCGTGATCCTCGTTCTCGTCGGCGCCGCCCTCACGGTGGTGCCGCCGCTCCTCACCCAGCTGGCCTTCGACCGCGGGCTCTTCCCGCCCGGCGGACGCCCGAACCTCCCCGTGCTGCTCGAGCTGGTCGGCGTCATGGTGCTGGTCTGGGCGTTCTCGGCGATCCTCGGCGTCTGGCAGACCTACCTCACCGCGACCGTCGGCAACACGGTCATGGGGGAGCTGCGCATCCGCCTCTTCCGCCACCTGCAGGCGATGGAGCTCGGCTTCTTCACCCGCACCCGCACCGGCGTCATCCAGTCGCGCCTCGCCAACGACGTGGGCGGCGTGGCCAACGTGCTCACGAACACCGTCTCGAGCGTGCTCGGCAACACCGTCACCGTGATCGCGGCCGTCGTCGCGATGCTCCTGCTCTCGTGGCAGATGACGATCGTCGCCCTCGTCCTCACTCCGGTGCTCGTCGTGGCCCAGCGCCGCGTCGGCCAGGTGAGGGCGCGCATCGCGACGAAGACGCAGGAGTCGCTGTCCGAGATGACCGCGATCACCCAGGAGACCCTGAGCGTCTCGGGCATCCTCCTGGCCAAGAGCTTCGGCCGCCAGGAGTCGGAGGTGACGCGCTACGCCGACGAGAACGGCCGCCAGATCGAGCTCCAGGTGCGGCAGCAGATGTCCGGCCAGTGGTTCTTCGCGATGGTGCAGATCTTCCTCTCCGTCATCCCCGTGATCGTGTACCTCGTGGCCGCCTGGCTGATCCTCGGCGGCACCACCGTCACCGCCGGGACCGTCGTGGCCTTCACCACCGTGCAGGCGCGCCTGATGTGGCCGCTCCTGGGCCTGATGCGCGTCGCGCTCGACCTGCAGACGGCCGGAGCGCTGTTCGCCCGCATCTTCGAGTACCTGGACCTGCGCCCGGCGATCACCGACCGCGCCGATGCACGCGAGGTCTCGGGCGAGCTCGGCCGGGTCGAGCTCGACGACGTCGTGTTCCGCTACCCCGACCAGGCGGAGGACGCGCGCCCGACGCTCGACCACGTCTCGGTCGCGATCGAGCCGGGCCAGTTCGTCGCCTTCGTCGGTCCCTCCGGCGCGGGCAAGACCACCATCTCGTACCTCGTCCCGCGCCTCTACGACGTGGCCGGGGGAGCGGTGCGCTTCGCCGGCACCGACGTGCGCGAGCTGCGGCAGGAGTCGCTCGTCTCGCACATCGGCATCGTCAGCCAGGAGACCTACCTCTTCCACGCGACGATCGGCGACAACCTCCGCTACGCCCGCCCGGACGCGACGCAGGAGGAGCTGGAGGCGGCCGCCCGCGCCGCGAACATCCACGCGACGATCACGTCGTTCCCCGACGGCTACGACACGCTGGTCGGCGAGCGCGGCTACCGGCTCTCCGGAGGCGAGAAGCAGCGGCTCGCGATCGCGCGCGTCCTGCTGAAGGACCCGGCGGTCCTCATCCTCGACGAGGCGACCAGCGCCCTCGACACCGTCTCGGAGCGGATCGTCCAGACCGCGCTCGACGACGCCGCCCGCGGCCGCACCACGATCGCGATCGCCCACCGGCTCTCGACCATCGTGTCGGCCGACGTCATCCACGTCGTCGAGGGCGGCCGGATCGTCGAGTCGGGCACCCACCGCGAATTGCTCGGCCTCGGCGGTCTCTACGCCTCGCTCTACGCGCAGCAGACGGAGTCGGCCCTCCAGGGCTGAGCCGCGGATCGGCGGCCGGACTTCGCGGGGCTACTCGCAGCCGACGCCGTCTCCGTCGCGGTCGAGCTTGCGGCTGTAGCCGGCGTCACCCGTGCGGATCGGCGCGGCCCCGGCGGCACGGACGGCGTCGCAGTTGGCGTAGAACGCCGCTCCTGCTCCTCCGGTCGAGGCGGCTGCCGGCGCTGCTGCGGCGGGGGCCGCGGCGGGAGCGACCTCGGCGACCGCGACCGGGGCGGCGGCGGCAGCTGCGGTGGCGGCGGCCTCGAGTTCGGCGATCCGGGCGTCGCGGCTCGCCAGCGTCGTGGTCGAGGTGGCGGCGTCGGCCGTCATCGTGTCGATCCGCTGCTGAAGTCCTGCGGCCGACGCCTCGGCGGCGCTCCGCTCGGCTTCGGCCCCGGCGCGCGCCTCGGTCTGCTCGTCGAGCGAGTCCTCCGCCGTGCTCAGCTGCTGCTGCACGGCCGCGAGCCGCTCCTCCAGTTCGGTCTTGTCGGAGGCGCCGCCCGCGCCGCCGAGGGCGGTTCCGACCACGAGGGCTCCGACGGACGCCCAGACCAGTGCGACGAGCGGGACGCGACGGCGACGGCGGTCCTGCTTCCGCCCCCTGTCCTTCGTCGACGGGAGCGGCGGAGGCCAGACGGTCGCGGACGGGCTGGGATCGGTCATGTGCTGCTCCTCGAGGCGGTCTCGCGCCCTGATGGTCGGGGCGCCGGGAGCATCCAACCGGCATCTGTCGGTCAGGGCAAGGCGATTCCACTCAGTGCACGTGCAGCCGGCCCGAGCGAAGGGTGGTCGTCGTGCGCGATGCCGGCGGAGAGGCCTCCACCGCTGCGGCGGCACGCGCCCTCCAGCGGCTCCGGCTCCGGCTCCGTGCACGACGTCGGCGGCGAGCACGTGCCCCTGCCCGGGTGGGGAGGCGCACCACTCTCAGCCGCTGTCGTGCGCGCCGGAGGCGGTCACTCCGCCGGGCGGTCCTCGAGCATCTGCTCCATCAGCGAGATCTCGGCCTCCTGGGCCTTCACGACGGAGGAGGCGAAGTCGGTGGCGACCGTCACGCGGCTCCGGGCGAGCAGCGCTTCGGCCATGTCGATCGCGCCGCGGTGGTGGGCGATCATCAGCTCGAGGAACATCCGGTCGAAGTCGCGGCCCGACGCGCTGCTGAGGGCGGCGATCTGGTCCGGCGTCGCGAGACCGGGCATGCTCGCCGGCACGACTCCGTCCTCGGTCCCCATCCCCATCGACGAGTGCTCGTCGGCGGCTCCGGCCAGGGTCGGCCGGCCCATCCAGGTCATCGAGGGCTCCGGAGCAGCCTGCGGCAGGCCCCACGAGTTCAGCCAGCCGAAGAGCTGCCCGGCCTGCTGCTGCTGGGTGAGCAGGATGTCCTTCGAGACGGTGAGGACCTCGTCGTCGGCGCTGCGCTCGCGGGCGATCATCGCCAGCTCGGCGCCCTGCAGGTGGTGCACCTGCATGTCGCGCGCGAAGCCCGCTTCGGCGCTGGCGCTCGAGGGCGTCGCGGCGGAGGCGAACGGGGCGAGCGCGCCGAAGAGGTAGCCGCCGGCCGCCCCGAGGAGGAGCGCGACCACGGCGACCGCGGCGACGAGGATCCGGCCCCTACTGCTTGCCGGGCGCATCGATCCCTCCGGTGCAGGGGGCGCCGGGCTCCGGAGCGCTCGAGGACTGCCAGAAGCGCTCGACGAAGGCGTCGATGCGGGGGTCCTCGGGCGAGTCGATCGCGACCTGGGCGTCCCAGGCGCTCAGCACGATGGGCGACTCGAGGCCCTCGTAGGGCGAGACGACGGAGTAGGTGTCGGGCATCGCGGCGATCAAGGCGTCGACCTCGCTCTGCGGGAGCTCGGGGTCGTAGGTGGCCCAGACGGCGCCGTGCTCGAGGTCGTGCACCGCGTTCTCGTTCGGGACGGGCTCGTCGTAGACGCCGCAGTTCATCCAGACGGCGTTGTGCGGTCCGCCCGCCGGCGGGGTCTGCGGGTAGTCGACGGCGCCGGCGACGTGGGTGGCGTCGTTGTCGAAGGTCTGCAGGCCGTCGATCTCGCGCGCCTCGACGATCTGCTGGTTCCCGAAGACGGTGACCGCGACGATCCCGCCGACGGCGAGGACGGCCAGGGCCGACAGCGACCAGATCCAGATGCGGGAGCCGCGCTTGCGGCGGTCCTGCTCGCGCTTGTAGGCCTCGAGCTTCTCCTGTCGGGCGCGGTTCTTGGCGGACATCGTGTCTTTGGGCACGGCGGCGTCTCTCGTTCTGAGGGCGGAAGGCGCCTGTGGCGGGCGCAGGCGCCTGAGAGGCGCTCTCAGAGGATAACGAGCGAGGCTTCGGATCGGATCAATGCGCGGTCAGGGGGATCTCGATGCGCCCGCGGAGCGGGCCGCTCGATCAGCGGGAGAGGAGGCCGCGGAGGAGTGGGACGGTGCGCCGTGGCTCCGCTCAGGGGGCGAAGGTGAGCCAGAGCAGCAGGCCGTTCAGGACGATGAGGAAGACGGCGGCCAGGGCGGCGGCGAGGGTGGTGAACCAGCGGTTCGTCTGGTCGCCCATCAGGCGGCGGTCGCGGGTCAAAATCACGAGCGGCACGAGCGCGAAGGGGATGCCGAACGACAGGACCACCTGGCTGAGCACCAGCGCGCGCGTCGGGTCGAAGCCGATCGCGAGCACCAGGAGCGCCGGGATCAGCGTGACGAGACGACGGGCGATGAGTGGCACCCGCACCTGGAGCAGACCGTGCATGATCTCGGCTCCCGCGTACGCGCCGACCGAGGTCGAGGCGAGGCCGGAGGCGAGCAGGCCGACGGCGAACAGGGTCGCGACCACCGGGCCGAGCGCCGCTCCGATGGCCGCGTGGGCGCCCTCGAGGCTGTCGGTCCCGGCGACTCCCGCGAGGGAGTGCGCGGCGAGGAGCAGGATCGCGAGGTTCACGGTGCCGGCGATGGCGAGGGCGATCGTCACGTCGATCCGGGTGGCGACCAGGATCCTCCGGCGCGCGCCGACGCCCTCGACGTGGCCGAAGCGGTCGCGGGCGAGCGCGGAGTGGGCGTAGATCGCGTGGGGCATGACGGTCGCGCCGAGGATCGAGGCGGCGAGCAGCACCGACTCCGAGCCCTCGAAGCGCGGCACGAGACCGGCGACGGTCGCGCCCGCGTCCGGGGGATCGACGACCACGCCGACCGTGAAGCCGACGGCGATCAGCACCATCAGCGCCGTGATCACCCGCTCGAACGGCTGCGCCCCGCCCCGCGTCTGCACGAGCAGCAGCACCAGCGAGACCGCGCCGGTGACCACGCCGCCGGCCAGCAGCGGCAGTCCGAAGAGCAGGTTGAGCGCGATCGCGCCGCCGATCACCTCGGCCAGGTCGGTCGCCATCGCGACCGTCTCGGCCTGCAGCCAGTAGGCCCGGCGGCCCCAGCGGCCGCGCAGGCGGTCGCCGAGCAGCTCCGGGAGGCTGCGGCCGGTCATCAGGCCGAGCTTCGCCGAGAGGTACTGGATGAGCCAGGCCATCAGGTTGCCGAGCACCACCACCCAGACCAGGAGGTAGCCGAACCGGGCGCCGGCCGTCATGTTGCTGGCGACATTGCCCGGGTCGAGGTAGGCGACTCCGGCGACCAGCGCCGGGCCGAGCAGGCGGAGGAGGTGGATGTCGGCCGGACGCCGCGGCGGTGCGGCGATCGGTGAGGTCATTCGGGGTCCGTTCCGGGTCGACGGCGGCGCTCGCGGACCCCCACGATAGGGCACCGGCGCGACCGGCGGCACTCCCCTCCCGAGACCGCTCCCTGTGCCTCCGCCCACCCCCGTCACACGCCCGGAGCCGGTTGCTACGCTGGCGGGATGAGCCTGGATCGCGCCCTTCCCGCACGCCCGGAGACCGGGATGGCCTACGCCGATTCGGTCCTCGACCTCATCGGCGACACCCCGCTGGTGAAGCTGGGCCCGGTCGCGGCGGGCGTGCAGGCGACCGTGCTGGTCAAGGTCGAGTACCTGAACCCCGGCGGCTCGTCGAAGGACCGCATCGCGACCCGCATCATCGACGCCGCCGAGCGCGACGGGCTGCTGAAGCCCGGCGGCACCATCGTGGAGCCGACCAGCGGCAACACCGGCATCGGCCTCGCCCTCGTCGCGCAGCAGCGCGGCTACCGCTGCGTGTTCGTGCTGCCGGACAAGGTGGGGGAGGACAAGCGCAACGTCCTCACCGCCTACGGGGCCGAGATCGTCGTGACGCCGACGGCCGTCGCTCCGGAGGACCCCGCCTCCTACTACTCCGTCTCGGACCGCCTCGCCCGCGAGATCCCCGGCGCCTTCAAGCCCAACCAGTACGCGAACCTCAACGGACCGCTCAGCCACTACGAGACCACGGGACCCGAGATCTGGCGCGACACCGCCGGCCGGCTCACCCACTTCGTCGCGGGAGTCGGCACGGGCGGCACCATCAGCGGCGTCGGCCGCTACCTCAAGGAGGTGTCGGAGGGCCGCGTGCAGATCGTCGGCGCCGACCCCGAGGGCTCCGTCTACTCGGGCGGCGGCGGTCGCCCGTACCTGACCGAGGGCGTCGGCGAGGACTTCTGGCCGAGCGCGTACGACCCGAGCGTGGTCGACCGGATCATCGCCTCCAGCGACGCCGAGTCGTTCGCGATGACCCGCCGCCTCGCCCGCGAGGAGGGGCTGCTCGTCGGCGGATCGAGCGGGCTCGCCGTCTCCGTCGCGCTCAAGGCCGCCGCCGGTCTCGGGCCGGACGACGTCGTCGTCGTGCTCCTGCCGGACGGCGGGCGCGGCTACCTCGGCAAGATCTTCAACGACCGCTGGATGCGCTCCTACGGCTTCCTCGAGATGCGCGACGAGGGCACCGTCCGCGACGTGCTCCGCGCGAGGGCGGCGAGCGGGCAGGCCGACCTCCCGGCGCTCGTGCACGCGCACCCGACCGACACGATCCGCGACGCGATCGGCATCATGACCGAGTACGGCGTCTCGCAGCTCCCGGTGCTGACCGCCGAGCCGCCGGTCGTGATGGGCGAGGTCGTCGGAGCCGTCGACGAGCGCGAGCTGCTCGACCGCGTCTTCGCCGGATCCGCCTCGATGAACGACCCGCTCGGCGACTGCGTGGGCGACGCGCTCGCGCTGATCGGGCTCGGCGAGAGCATCACCGCCGCCCGCGCCGCGCTCACCGAGCACAGCGCCCTCCTCGTCACCGACGAGGGCAAGCCCGTCGCGGTGATCACCCGACAGGACCTCCTCACCTACGCCACGGCCTGACGGCCGCCGCCTCCGCACCTCCGACCCAGGGAGCCCGCACCATGCCCAAGAAGCAGCACTTCGACACCCGCGCCATCCACGCCGGCCAGGAGTTCGATCCGACCACCGGGGCGGTCGTGCCGCCCGTCTACATGACCTCCACGTTCGTCCAGGACGGCATCGGCGGTCTCCGGGGCGGCTACGAGTACGCCCGCTCGGCGAACCCGACGCGCGACTCGCTCCAGGAGCTCATCGCCTCGCTCGAGGGCGCGGACGTCGCCTACTCCTTCTCCTCCGGCCTCGCCGCCGAGGACACCCTGCTGCGCGCCGCCCTCGCGCCCGGCGACCACGTCGTCCTGGGCAACGACGCGTACGGCGGCAGCCACCGCCTGATCGACCGGGTGCACAGCGCCTGGGGCGTGCGCAACACGGCCGTCGACATGTCGAACCTCCGCGAGGTGCAGCGGGCGATCGTCCCCGGCGAGACGAAGATGCTCTGGGTCGAGACCCCGTCGAACCCGCTGATGACCATCAGCGACATCGCCGAGCTCGCCGACCTGGCCCACGCGCACGACCTGATCGTCGTCGTCGACAACACCTTCGCCTCCTCCGCCCTGCAGCAGCCGCTGGCACTCGGTGCCGACGTGGTCGTGCACTCGACCACGAAGTACCTCGGCGGCCACTCGGACGTCGTCGGCGGCGCGCTCGCCCTGCGCTCGGGGCCGCTGGCCGAGAAGATCGCGTTCCTGCAGTTCGCGGTCGGAGCGATCTCGGGCCCGATGGACGCATGGCTCACGGTCCGCGGCATCAAGACCCTCGGGGTGCGGATGGAGCGCCACTCCGTCAACGCGCAGGCGGTCGCCGAGTTCCTCGTCGAGCACCCGGCGGTGACGGCCGTGCACTACCCGGGCCTGCCCTCGCACCCCGGCCACGAGCTGGCGAAGCGCCAGATGTCGCGGTTCGGCGGGATGCTCTCGCTCGAGCTCGCGACGCCGCGCGCCGCCCGGAAGTTCGCCGAGTCGACCGAGCTGTTCCAGCTCGCGGAGTCGCTGGGCGGCGTCGAGTCGCTGATCGGCTACCCGAGCGAGATGACGCACGCGTCGGTGAAGGGCACGCCGCTGGAGGTCTCGGAATCGCTGGTGCGCCTCTCGGTGGGCCTCGAGGACTCGTCCGACCTGATCGCGGACCTGTCGGCGGCGCTGCCGAAGAAGTAGAGGCGGGAACGCCGTCCCGCGGGGCGGCATCTCGATGGTGCGCCCGGTCCGGCCCCTGCCAGGATCGGGCGCATGACCTCCTCGCGCCGCTTCGTCGACCTCAGCCACACCGTCGCGGACGGGCTGGTGACCTACCCCGGCCTGCCCGCTCCGCGCATCCGGCCGCACCTCACCCGTGAGGCGTCCCGCGCCTCCTACGCGCCCGGCACCGAGTTCGCGATGGACGTCATCGAGATGATCGGGAACACGGGCACCTACCTCGACAGCCCGTTCCACCGCTACGAGGGCGGAGCCGATCTCGCCGCTCTCCCGCTCGAGACGCTGGTCGATCTGCCTGCCGTCGTGGTCGACGCGACCGGAGCCACCGGACGGGGCATCAGTGCGGACGCGGTCGCGGGACTCGACGTCCGCGGCGCCGCCGTCCTCCTCCGCACCGGCTGGGACGCGCACTTCGCCACGCCCGGGTACGGCAGGGGCGCCCCCTTCCTCAGCGGCGAGGCGGCGGAGGCGCTCGTCGCCGCCGGTGCGGTGCTGGTCGGCATCGACTCGGTGAACATCGACGACACGGAGTCGGGCGGATCGCGGCCCGCGCACTCGACCCTCCTCGCCGCGGGAGTGCACGTCGTCGAGCACCTCACCGGCCTCGGCGGGCTGCCGGCGACAGGGGCGCGCTTCACCGCCGTGCCGCCGAAGGTGCGGGGCTTCGGGACCTTCCCGGTGCGGGCTTTCGCGGTGGTCGACGAGCCCTGACCGGCGCAGGGCGCCCGGGCGCCTCCGGCTAACCTGGACCGATGCATCCCGCTCTCGCCGCCGTCGGCCGGCGCGTCCGGCCCCGCACGCGCCTCGCGGCGCTGGGCCGTCGTGTCCGCCCCCGCACGCGGCTGCGCTCCGCGGCCCGGCTCGTCCGCTCCGCCCCTCAGCGCCTCTCGGAGCGCCGCGCCGCCGTGATCGCCGCCCGGCCGATCGACCACCCCTCGCCCGCGCTCCGGCGCGAGCTGCTGCTGCTCGACCTGGCCAACCGCTTCTCCCGCCGCTCGGCAGTCGATCCGGCGGGCGAGGTCGTGGTGACGATGACCACGCACGGCGAGCGGCTGCAGCGGGTCCACGTGGCGCTCGAGTCGATCGCCCGCGGCGACGCCCGGCCCGCGCGCCTGGTGCTCTGGCTCGACGACCCGGCCCTGCACGCCGACCTGCCCGCGCCGCTGCGCCGCCTCCGCCGCCGCGGCGTCGAGATCCGCCTGGTCGACGGCTACCGCGTGCACACGAAGTACTACCCGCACCTGCTCTCGGGCCGGGCGGGGGAGCGCGACCTCGTCACCTCTGACGACGACATCGTGTACCCGCGCACCTGGCTGAGGGGCCTGCTCGACGCCCGCTCGCGCTACCCCCGCGAGACCGTGCTCTGCTACCGCGCCCACCGGGTGGGGATCGTCGACGGCGCCGTGGCTCCGTACACGAGCTGGACGCCGGTCGCCGACACGCGCGCGTCGACCGATGTCTTCGGCACCTCCGTCTCCGGGCAGCTGCTGCCCGCCCCGCTCCTCGGCGAGATCGCCGCGCACGGGGAGGCGTTCCGCGAGATCGCCCCGGACGCCGACGACATCTGGCTGCACGTGCGCGCGGTCGACGCCGGTTACCGGATCGCGCAGATCGAGCCCCGGGCCCAGCTGTTCCCGTTCGTGCCGCGCACGCAGCAGTCCGGGCTCTACCTCGTCAACTACTGGGACGGCGGCAACGACCGCCAGGCCCGCGCGGCCTACACGCCCGAGGTGACGGCGCGGATCGCGGCGGACGCCTCCGCGAGAGGGGAGGTGCGCTGATGCGCCTGCTGTTCGTGAGCAACCTCTATCCGCCCCAGGTGCTCGGCGGATACGAGATGACCTGTGCGCGCGTCGCGGAGGCGATGGCGGCCCGCGGCCACACCGTGCGCGTGCTGACCACGCCGACCTACCTGCCGCCGGAGCCCTCGGGCGTCGAGGTGCACCGCACGCTGAGCCTGCGCACCTACTTCCCGCTGCCGCAGACGGGCGGCGAGATCGCTCAGCTGCTGCACCACGAGAGCGCCGTCTCGCGGTTCGAGAACACCCGCATCCTGCTCGAGGAGCTGCGCGACTTCGCGCCGACCCACGTGGTGGCCTTCAACCTGCTCGGGATCGGCGGCCTCGCGCTGATCGACCTGCTGCGGACGGTGGAGGCCCCGTGGATGTGGAACCTCGGCGACCGCATCCCGAACGCCCTGGTCGACGGGCTGCCCGAGCGCGTGCTCCGCGTCTACGGCGCTCACGCCCCCGACCACTTCGACCGCGGCGAGATCGTCGCGGTCAGCCGCTCCCTCGTCGACGCGATCGAGGCCGGCGGGCTGAGCCTGGGCGAGGTCGAGGTGATCGGGCGGGGAGTGTCCGTTCCCCCCGACACCGCGGAGCCGCGGCGCTACCGCGAGGGCGGGACCACCCGGTTCACGTTCGCCGCGTCGCTGGGCGAGCACAAGGGCGTCGGGCTGGTGCTGGAGGCGGCGGCGTCTCTCGCGGAGGAGACCCGCGACTTCCGTGTGGACCTCTACGGCGACGGAGACGTGGACGGCTGGCGCGCCCGGGCGGACGAGGCGGGCCTGGACGGCCTGGTCGAGTTCCACGGACCGACGCCCCACGCCGAGGTGCTCGCCGCGCACGGCCGCGCCGACGCGTTCCTCTTCCCGACCTGGGCCGGAGAGGCGTTCGGCGTCGCGCCGGTCGAGGCGGCCGCGGCGGGCGCCGTGCCGATCGTGACGGCGGCCAGCGGAGTAGCGGAGTTCCTCATCGACGGCGTCGACTGCATCAAGATCACCCGCTCCGCCCCGGCGCTCCTCAAGGCGATGCGGGACGTGGCGAGCGGGGCGGTGGACCTCGAGGCGCTCGGTCGGCGGGGCCGGGCCGCGGCGCGCGGACCGCTCTCGTTCGAGCGCTCCGTCGAGCTGATCGAGGCCTCGCTCGAGCGCCGCTCCCGGCCGGGCCTCGCCGACCGCCTCGCCGACACCACCCTCGAGGCCGACATCATGGACAAGGATCTGCGGGCGATGGACGTGCTCCACCGCCGCTTCTCCGGACGGGACCACGACGATGACCACTGACCACGACTTCCTCCAGGACCCCGGCTCCGCGCCCACCCGGCTCGGCCGCGGCGGCGTCGTGCTCCGCGACGCGGTGCACCGGCTGGTCGCCCCCTGGTTCGAGCAGGCGCGGCTGCGCACGGAGGAGCTGCGCGCCGAGACGGCGGCCCTGCGCGACGAGGTGGCCGGGCTCCGCGGCGAGCTGAGCGCGGTGCAGGGCGACGTCTCCGTGCTGCGCGACGAGTCGGCGGGCCTCCGGGAGGCGCTGGACGAGCTCAGCGCGTCGGTCGCGGCCGACCGAGCCTCGTCCGAGGCGGCGGGTGCGGCGGCCGCCGAGCAGGCCGCCGACACCGCGGCGGCTCTCGACGAGCGCGTCCGCGGGGCCGAGCTCGAACTGCGGGCGGTCACCCGGCGCCTCGCGGAGGCGCTCGACCGCTGAGGCGGCGAGGCCCGGTCCTCGCGGCGATCAGGCGGGGACCGCCGTCCGCGCGAGCAGCTCGGCGATACGACCGGTGCAGCCGCCGCAGCCCGTGCCGGCGCGGGTCGCCCGCCCGACGCAGGCGACCGTCCCGTGTCCCGCCGCAGCCGCATCGGTGATCACCGCCGCCGTCACGCCGTTGCACCAGCAGACCGTGGCATCGGGGGCGAACGGATCGCCGGTCGCCGCGGCGCCCGCATCCGGGGCGTCCAGACGCAGGAGGCTCGACCGGTCCGCCGGCAGCTCCGAGCCCCGCTCGAAGAGGAGGCTGAGCTCGGCGCCGACCCGGGGCAGACCCACCGAGACGAACCCGCGCAGCACTCCTCCTGCGGTCACGAGCTTGGCGTAGCCGCCGCGGGCGGGGTCAGCCCACAGCGTCACCTCGAGGTGCTCCTCGCCCGGGCGGTGCGGGTCCCACGGCTCCGGGGCCACGTCGCCTCCTGCCACGAGGTCGACGCCCTCGGCCTTCAGCATCACGACCGCCGGTCGGGCGTCGGGGACGCGCTCCTCGCCGCAGCGGCCCTCCGCCTCCGCCCGGATCCGCGCTGCGAGCCGGTCCGCCTGCTCCCATCCCGGACCGATCAGTCCGCTCGGTCCGCCGGGCACGCGGCCGTCGGGCAGGGCCGAGCCGCGGGGGGCGACGTGCGCGCAGTCGCCGATCGCGAAGACGTCCGGGTCGCTCCAGCTGCGCAGCTGCTCATCGACCAGGATCCCGGTCGAGACGGCGAGCTCCGCGCCCGCGGCCAGCTCGACCCGCGCACCGACACCGCACGAGAGCACCAGCAGATCCCCCTCGATCTGCTTGCCGTCAGCGCAGACGAGCGCCTGGAAGTGCGCACGGCCGCGGTCGTCGTGCGCGAGCAGGACGCTCTCGGACCGGGCGTGCGCCACCATCTCGACGCCGGCCGCGCGGGCGGCCGCGGCCAGCATCCGCCCCCCGCCCGTGTCGAGATTGCGGGCCATCGGGATGTCGCCGTGGAAGACGACCACCACCTGCGCGCCCTGCTCGGCGGCGGCGAGGGCGAACTCGATCCCGAGCACTCCCGCCCCGAGCACGACGAGGCGCGCGCCGGAGCGCACGGACTCGCGGACCACCCGGGCGTCGGCCAGGTCGCGCAGCGCCACCACCCGCTCCGGGAGGGGCCGGGAGCCCGCGTCGAGCGACTCCGGATCGGCGGCGCGCACCGTCCGCTCGCGTCGGGACCGCTCCATCCCGGCGAGGGTCGGCACGTTCGCCCGGGCGCCGGTCGCCAGGACGAGGCGGTCGTAGGGGAGCCGCTCGCCGTCGTGCAGCCGCACGACGTTCCGCGCGCGGTCGATCCCCACGACGGCCGCTCCCAGGCGCAGGACGACGCCCGCCGCCTCCGCCGCCGTCCGGTCGCCGAGGTCGAGGCGCTCGCGGGTCGCCCGGCCGACGGCGTACTCCGCGAGCAGGACACGGTTGTACGGGTCGTCGCTCTCGGCGCCGACGACCGTCAGCGCGACCAGACCGGCCCGCACGGCCGGCAGCAGCTCCTCGACGAAGCGCGAGCCGACGGGGCCATAGCCGATCAGGACGATCCGCTCGGGAGGTGTCTCAGGCATGTGCCGTCCCTTCCGCGCGGACCCAGACCCGCGTGCGCTTGAACTCGGGCATCGACGACACCGGGTCCACGACGGCCTCGGTGAGGAGGTTCGCGCACTGCTCACCCGCGTAGTGGAAGGGCAGGAACACCGTGTCGTGGCGGATGTCCGCGGTGACGCTCGCGCGGGCGCGGACCACGCCGCGCGCGTTCCCGATCGCCACAGGTGCTCCGTCGCGGACGCCGAGCCGGGAGGCGGTCGCCGGGTGGATCTCGAGCCGAGCCTCGGGGCGGGCCGCATCGAGCTCCGCGACCCGCCGGGTCTGGGTGCCCGACTGGTACTGCTGGAGGTAGCGGCCGGTCACGAGGGTCAGCTCCTCGCCGCGGTCCACGACGCCGGGGACGGCGGGGATGACGGCGACCAGGCGCGCCCGGCCGTCGGGGTGCCCGAAGCGCTCAGCGAAGAGGCGCGGCGTCCCCGTGCCGCCCGCGGGGTAGGGCCAGTGGGCGGCGATCCCGGTGTCGAGCAGGGCGTGCGAGAGGCCGGAGTAGTCGGCCACGCCTCCCGCGGACGCGCGGGCCAGCTCGTCGAACACCTCTGAGGGGACCGCCGACCAGCTCGAGGGGGCGTCGAGACGGCGCGCCAGCTCGCTCATGATCCAGAGCTCGCTGCGCACTCCTGCCGGCGGGTCGATCGCCCGGCGGCGGCGGAGCACCCGGCCCTCGAGCGAGGTCATCGTGCCCTCCTCCTCCGCCCACTGCGGCACCGGGAGCACCACATCGGCCAGCGCGGCGGTCTCGGAGAGGAAGAAGTCGCAGACGACCAGCGTGTCCAGGGCCTCGAGCCCGGCGCGGACGGCGTCGGCGTCCGGAGCCGAGACGACCACGTTGGAGCCGTGCACCAGCAGGCAGTGCACGGAGCGTCCGAGCTCGGCGAGCAGGGCGGTGGCGGGCAGGCCCGGGCCGGGGATCGATTCGGGCGTCACGTCCCAGACGGCGGCGACGTGGCGCCGCGCCTCCGGATCGCGGATGGAGCGGTACCCCGGGAGCTGATCGGCCTTCTGGCCGTGCTCGCGTCCGCCCTGGCCGTTGCCCTGACCGGTGAGCGTGCCGTACCCCGACCCCTCGCGGCCCACCAGGCCGAGCACGAGAGCGAGGTTGATCGCGGCGGTCGCGGTGTCGGTGCCGTCGACGTGCTGCTCGACCCCGCGGCCGGTCAGCACGAACGACCGCCCCGCGGCGAGCCGGCGCGCGAGGGAGCGGAGGAGCGTGGTCGGCACGCCCGTGACCGCGGACGTGCGCTCCGGCCACCACGCCGAGACGCTGCGGCGCACCGCCTCGGCGCCGGTCGTGCGCGCGGCGAGGTAGGCGGTGTCGGCGAGGCCCTCGGCGAAGACCAGGTGGGTCAGCCCGAGCAGGAGCGGCAGATCCGTCCCCGGGGCGGGCTGCAGATGCGTGCCGGCGCCGTCCTCCGTCAGCCGCGCGGTGGCCGAGCGGCGTGGGTCGACGACCACCAGGCCGCCCCGCGAGCGGGCACCGGCGAAGTGGGCGAGAAGCGGCGGCATCGTCGCGGCGACGTTCGAGCCCAGGAGCAGGATCGTGTCGGCGTCGTCGAGGTCGGACACCGGGAACGGCAGTCCGCGATCGACGCCGAAGGCGCGGTTGCCGGCCGCCGCGGCCGAGGACATGCAGAAGCGGCCGTTGTAGTCGATCCGGGAGGTGCCGAGAGCGATCCGAGCGAACTTCCCGAGCTGGTAGGCCTTCTCGTTGGTGAGGCCCCCGCCGCCGAAGACGGCCACCGCGTCGGCGCCGTGCCGCTCCCGGACGCCGCGCACCGCCCCGGCGACCGCGTCGAGCGCCTCCTCCCACGACGCCTCCGCGAGGACGCCGTCGGCGCCGCGCAACAGCGGGGAGACCAGGCGCTGTCCGCTCGCCAGCAGCTCGGCGGAGGTCCAGCCCTTGGCGCAGAGCCCGCCCCGGTTCGTCGGGAACTCCCTCCCCTCGACCGCCACGGGTACGGGGCCCGCCGCGGGTGTCAGCGTCATCGCGCACTGCAGGGCGCAGTACGGGCAGTGGGAGTCGGTCGGGGCGGGGGCGCTCATCGTCAGATCCGGGTCCCCGTCTTCGCGGCGAGGCGGAGGTAGACGCCGGCCGTGATCGCGAGCATCACCGCATAGGCGCCGACGAACCAGCCCAGCGCCGTGGTGTAGTCGCCGAACTCGGTCTTGGAGAAGCCGAGCAGCTGGGGGATCACGAAGCCGCCGTAGGCGCCGATCGCCGAGATCAGGCCGAGCGCCGCGGCGGACGTGCGCTGGGCGCCGATGCCGTCGTCGCCGCGCTGGCGGGCGCGGAGGGCGAACACCGTGGGGATCATGCGGTAGGTCGCGCCGTTGCCGATGCCGGCCGCCGAGAAGAGCACGAGGAAGCAGGCGAGGAAGAGCCAGAAGCTGCCGAGCGGCAGTGTCGCGATCACGCCGAGGATCCCGGCGCCCATGGCGACGAAGGCGAGGACCGTGACAGGCGCTCCGCCGAAGCGGTCGGCCAGACGGCCGCCGGAGGGGCGGGACAGCGAGCCCACCAGGGAGCCGAGGAACGCGAGGCCGACCGTCGCCGAGCCGACGGCGAAGCCGGAGAACTCGGGGAAGGTGTCGGCGATGAGCTTAGGGAACACGCCGGCGAATCCGATGAAGGACCCGAAGGTCCCGATGTAGAGCACGGCCAGCAGCCAGAGGTGCGGCTCGCGGAGCGCGGCGAGGGAGGCGGCGACGTCGGACTTCGCGGTCGAGAGGTTGTCCATGCGCTTGGCGGCGCCGATCATCGCCACGACGATCAGGGGGACCCAGAGGAAGCCGGCGACCGGCAGATTCAGCGTGGCCGCGGCGCCGACGGTGATCGCGATCGGCACGACGAGCTGCGCGACGGAGGCGCCCAGGTTGCCGCCCGCGGCGTTGAGCCCCAGAGCCCAGCCCTTCTGCGCGTGCGGGTAGAAGAAGGTGATGTTCGCCATCGAGCTGGCGAAGTTGCCGCCGCCGAAGCCGGCGAGCGCGGCCACCAGGAGCATGACGCCGAACGGGGTCTCCGGATTCGAGACCGCGATGCCGAGTCCGACGGTCGGGATCAGCAGGAGGCCCGCCGACACGATCGTCCAGTTGCGGCCGCCGAAGCGGGGGACCATGAACGTGTACGGGATCCGCAGGGTGGCGCCGACGAGGCTCGGCATCGAGATGAGCCAGAAGATCTGCCCGGTGTCGAAGGCGAACCCGGCCGCCGGCAGCGAGACGACCACGACCGACCAGAGCTGCCAGACGACGAAGCCGAGGAACTCGGCGAAGATCGACCACCTCAGATTGCGAGCGGCGACGGAGCGTCCCTCCGCCTCCCACTGGGCGGGGTCCTCGGGGTTCCAGCCGTCGATCCAGCGGCCCGGCCGTCGGATGATGCCGGTGGATGTGGCGGCGGTCGTGGGGACGGTGGTCGGGGGTGCAGCAGTCATCGTGGTCCTCCGGAGGGTGGGCGGCGCGCGCGAGGGCGCGCTCGGGACGGGGAGGTGGAGCGGTGGTGGTGCGGGGAGGAGGCGTCAGGCGTTGCGCCCGAACAGCTCCGAGACGATGTCGACCAGCTCGCGGGCGGGCGGATCGACGGCGGTGAGGAGGGGAGCGGAGGCGAGGTCGGCCCCCGCGGAGGCGGCCAGGCCGGCGAAGTAGCCGGGCGCGAGCAGGTAGGTGGCGACCACGACGCGCGCGCCGGGGTGGGCGGCGCGCTCGGCGGCGACCGCCTCCGCGACCCGCGGCTCGGCGGCCGAGATGAACGAGGTGCTCACCTCGCGGCCGAGCTCGGCGGCGAGGAGGCGGCCGGTGGTCCAGCAGTCCGCGACGGCACCGGCGTCGCTCGAGCCGGCGGCGGCGAGCACGACGCGGTCGCCGTCGTCGAGCCCTGCCTCGTGGAGCCGGCGGGCGAGCACGCGCGCCAGGCGGGGATCGGGTCCGAGCGCGCCCGAGACCCGCACCGGCCGCTCCGCCTCCGCCGCGGCCTCGGCGAGGTCGACGTGCACGTGGTAGCCGGCCGAGAGCAGCAGCGGCACGACCACCGCCGGCCGGCCCGGCTCGAGAGAGCCCAGGGTCGCGGGGACGTCGGGCTGCTGCACGTCGACGAAGGAGTCGAGCACGTCCAGCGCCGGGTTGGCCCGGCGGACCGCCTCGACCAGCGCGGCGACGGCACGCCTCCCGTCGTCGTCGGAGGTCCCGTGGGACGCGGCGACCAGAGCGGTCCGCTGGGCGACCTCGATCGTGCCGTCGCTCTCGCGCACCTGCCAGGTGGCGAGGTGCAGCTCCGCTCGTGTGAAGCAGGCGCCGGTCTCGAGGTCGAAGACGTCCTTGTGCAGGGGCGAGGCGATCGTGGGCCGCTGCACCCCGTCGACCAGACGCGAGCCGACGATGCCGCGCGAGAGCACGGCCGCGCCGGTCGCGGGGTCGAGGTTCGAGACGGCCCGCACCCGCCCGTCGGGCAGGAGGAACAGGGCGAGCTGCACACCGCCGACCAGGGCGGCCTCGCCCCAGAGCGGCTCGAGGTCGCCGACGGCGCAGACCGGCACCCAGGTGGTGGCGGTCGCGGGGGCGAGCCGATCGAGGAGGGTCATCGCTGCGCCTTCTTCCTGCGGGTGGGCCACCGCATCCGGTCGGACGCGATGAGGCAACGGTAGGGATCGCGCGTTTCGTGCGAGCACGCCTCCGGTGTCAGGGGCGTAACGAAGCCCTCACGGCCTGCGGCGCTCGCCGAGAGGCGCGCGTCACACGCTGTTACACCGGGGCAACGGCGGGGAAACGGGCCGTCCCTACGGTGGACGTCATGACTCCTGGAGCGAACCCCGCCGCCCGGCCCCGACGTGTGCTCGTCGTCGGAGCGGGACCCGCCGCGCACCGCCTGGTCGACGCGCTCGTCGCCCGGGCCGGCGACCAGGCGCTGGAGATCACCGTCCTCGGCGAGGAGGTGCACCGTCCCTACGACCGCGTCGCACTCTCGAAGCGCCTCGACGGCGAGCACGACCTGACTCTGGGCGACGGCGCTCTGTGGGAGTCGGCGCGGCTGATCACCTCCTCCCGTGTCGTCGCGATCGATCCCGACCGCCTGCGCGTCGAGCTCGCGGACGGCCGCTCCCTCGAGGGCGACGAGATCGTCCTGGCGACGGGATCCTCCGCCACGGTCCCGCTGATCGAGGGCGCCGAGCACGGCCGCGTCTACCGCACGCTCGAGGACGTGGACGGGCTCGTCGCCGAGCTCGCCGCGTTCCGCGCCCGGCGCGGCCGCCCCGCGATCGTGGTCGTGGTCGGCGGCGGTCTGCTCGGCCTCGAGGCGGCGGGAGGCGCGCACCGGCTCGGTGCGCGTACCGCCCTCGTCCACTCCGGCCGCTGGCTGATGAGCGCGCAGCTCGACGAGGGCGCCGGGCAGGCCCTCGGCCGCATCATCTCGGCGCAGGGGATCGCGCTGCACCTCGGCAACCGGCCCACCGCGATCCTCACCTCGCCGACCGGGACGGTGCTCGGCGTCGCGCTGACCGACGGCAGCAGCATCAGCGCCGATCTCGTGGTCTTCTCCATCGGGATCACGGCGCGCGACGAGCTCGCCCGAGCGGCCGGGATCGAGGTCGCACCGCGCGGAGGTGTGGTCGTCGACGAGGCCTGCCGCACCAGCCGGGCGGGAGTCTGGGCCATCGGCGAGGTCGCCGCGATCGACGGCCGCACCGTCGGGCTCGTCGCACCCGCCAACGCGATGGCGGAGGTTGTCGCCGACCGGATCCTCGGCGGCGACGCGACCTTCCCGGGGGTCGACGACGCCACCAAGCTCAAGCTCTCGGGCGTGGAGGTCGCCAGCTTCGGCGACGCCCTCGGCACCACGGAGGGAGCGCTCGAGGTCGTCTACGCCGATCCGGCCCGCGGTCTCTACCAGAAGGTCGTCGTCTCGGACGATGCGCGCACGCTGCTCGGCGGGATGTTCGTCGGCGACGCGGGCCCCTACTCCTCCCTCCGCCCGCTGCTGGGGCGCGAGCTGCCGGCCGAGCCCGGCGCCTACCTCGCGGCGGCGGGGGCGGAGGCGCCCTCGGGCGACCTTCCGGACGACGCCCAGGTCTGCTCGTGCAACAACGTCTCGGTCGGCGAGGTCCGTCACGCGATCGGCGAGGGGTGCACCGAGCTGGGGCCGCTCAAGGCCTGCACCCGCGCGGGCACCCAGTGCGGATCGTGCGTGCCCCTGGTGAAGAAGCTGCTCGACACGGAGCTGATCCGTGCGGGCGTCGAGGTCTCCCGCGCCCTCTGCGAGCACGTGGCGCTCAGCCGCAGCGAGCTGTTCGAGTCGGTCCGCATCCTCGGGCTGCACTCGGCCGAGCAGGTGATGGAGCGCTTCGGCTCCGGGCTGGGCTGCGACGTGTGCAAGCCGGTGATCGCCTCCGTCCTCGCCACCCAGACGAACGCCTACATCCTCGACGGCGGCCAGGCGCCGCTGCAGGACACCAACGACCGCGCCCTGGCCAACATGCAGAAGGACGGCACCTACTCCGTCGTCCCGCGGATCCCCGGGGGCGAGATCACGCCGGCGAAGCTCAAGGTGATCGCCGAGGTCGCCGAGCAGTACGGCCTCTACACGAAGATCACCGGCGGGCAGCGGATCGACATGTTCGGCGCCCGCCTCGAGCAGCTGCCCGAGATCTGGCGCCTCCTCGTCGACGCCGGCTTCGAGTCGGGTCAGGCGTACGGCAAGTCGCTGCGCACGGTCAAGTCGTGCGTCGGATCGACCTGGTGCCGCTTCGGAGTCCAGGACGCGGTCGGGATGGCGGTCTTCCTCGAGGAGCGGTACCGGGGTCTCCGCTCGCCGCACAAGTTCAAGCTCGGGGTCAGCGGCTGCGCCCGCGAGTGCGCCGAGGCGCGGGGGAAGGACATCGGCGTCATCGCGAGCGACCTCGGCTGGAACCTCTATGTCGGCGGCAACGGCGGCTACCAGCCGGCGCACGCCCAGCTGCTCGCGCAGGACCTCGACGACGAGACCCTGGTGCGCTACATCGACCGCTACGTCATGTACTACGTGCGCACGGCCGAGCGGCTCCAGCGCACCGCCCGCTGGCAGGAGGAGCTCCCCGGCGGACTCGAGCACGTGCGCGAGGTGGTCTGCGAGGACTCGCTCGGCATCGCCGCCGAGCTGGAGGCCGCCATGGCCACGCACGTCGACACCTACGTCGACGAGTGGGCGGCGACCCTCGCCGATCCCGACCGGCTCCGCCGCTTCCGCTCCTTCGTGAACGCCCCGGACACCGCGGATCCGCGCGTCGCGACCGTGCGCGAGCGCGGGCAGGTCCGGCCCGCCGGCCGGGACGAGAGACCGGACGGACCCGTGCTGGTCGCGGGGCCGAGGATCCCCGTCGGTCCGGCCGGGATCGGATCGGACTCGTGATGCAGCTCTCCCTCGACCTCGCCGGACGCCGCGTGCTCGTGATCGGCACCGCCTCCGGGACCCGCCGCGTGCTCGCCCGCTACCGAGCCGCCGGCGCACTCGTCGAGCGGCGCGAGGCGGAGGACGCGCTCACCCCGGCGCCAACGGCCCTGATCGTGTGGGTGGAGGGGCCGGCACCGCTCCGAGCGGTGGCGGCCGAGCTCTGCCCCTGGATCGTCGACGAGGCCCCCGCGCCGACCCGGCCGGTCGGGCACGTCAGCATCGTCGGCGGCGGCCCCGGCGATCCGGATCTGATGACCCTCGCCGCCCGCCGGGCCCTCCTCGACGCGGACGTGGTGCTCTACGACCGGCTCGGTCCGCACGAGGGCCTGGCCGAGTGGGCGCCCGGCGCCGAGCTGATCGACGTCGGCAAGACGCCGGGTCATCACGCGGTGCCGCAGCGCGAGATCGAGCGGCTGATGATCGAGCGGGCCCTCGCGGGTCTGGACGTCGTGCGCCTGAAGGGCGGCGATCCGTTCGTGTTCGGCCGCGGGTCGGAGGAGGTGCGCGCGTGCCGGCTGGCCGGCGTCGGCTCCACGGTCGTCCCCGGAGTGACCAGCGCGATCTCGGTGCCCGCCGCCGCCGGGATCCCGGTCACCCATCGCGAGGTCAGCAGGGCCTTCACCGTGGTCTCGGGCCATGCGCCGTTCAGCGAGCAGGAGCTCGGCCATCTGGCCGGGCTGGGCGGGACGATCGTGGTGCTGATGGGCGTGAACACCCTCCCGCACCTCGTCGCCGGGCTGCAGCGCGCGGGGATGCGCGCCGACACACCCCTCGCGATCGTCGAGCGGGGCTGGTCGCGCGACCAGCGCACGACGGTCTCGTCGGTCGGCGGAGTGCTCGGCCTGCTCGCCGAGCTGGCACCGCGCTCGCCCGCCGTGATCGTCATCGGCGAGGTGGTCCGGCAGGCCGCGTGCCATGATGCGGGGGACCCCGAGAGCATCGCCCGAGCGGTCGATGCACTGACCGCGTGAGACCCCGAGGGGGCCGAGCATGACCGGCACCGATCCCGACGCCGCCGTGGGGTTCCGACCCGACCAGCTGGACGGCTTCCGCATCGGGGTCACCTCCGACCGCCGCTCCGAGGACCTGATCGCCGCGTTCGAGCGCCGCGGTGCCGCCGTCACGCATGCCCCCACCATCCGCATGCGCGGCGTCGACACCGAGGGCGCGCTCGAGGAGGAGACCCGCGCCATCGTCGCCGCCCGTCCCGACGTGCTCCTCGCCACCACCTCCTACGGCCTGCGGCGCTGGCTCGAGGCCGCGGACGCCGCGGGGATCGAGCTGGCCGACGCGCTGTCCTCCGCGCGGATCCTCGTCCGAGGACCCAAGGCGCGCGGAGCGATCCGTGCGGCGGGTCTCGACGACCACGGGATGAGCGAGCGCGAGACGACCACCTCCCTGGTCGACCTGGCTCTGCGCGAGGGCGTCGCCGGCCGCACGATCGCGGTGCAGCTGCACGGATTCACCGACCCGGCTCAGCTGCAGCGTCTCCGCGACGCCGGCGCCCGGGTGCTCACGGCCGCGCCCTACCGCTGGAGCGTGCACGAGGACTCCGCCCGGGTGCTGCGGCTGATCGACGCGGTCTGCGGAGGGGGCATCGACGCCGTCACCTTCACCAGCGCGCCGGCGGTGGAGGCGCTCTTCACGGTCGCGGAGGCCGCGGGCCGCCTCGACGACCTCCAGGCGGCCTTCCGCGAGACGGTGGTCGCCGCCGCCGTCGGCCCCGTGACCGCAGCACCCCTGGTCGAGGCAGGGATCCTCCCGGTCGTGCCGGACCGGTTCCGGATGGGCGCGCTCATCCGCCTGACCTGCGAGCACCTCGAGCAGGCGTCGCCCCGCATCGAGACGGCCTTCGGCACTCTCGAGCTCCGAGGCCGGCACGCCGTCCTGGCCGGGACCCGGGTGGCGCTGACCCCGGTCGCGCTCGCGCTGTTCCGGACTCTCGTCGCCGCCGAGGGCGCGACCGTCGCGCGTCACGTCCTCGCGGCCTCCGCGCCGGAGGTTCTCGACGACCACGCGGTCGACGTCGCTGTCAGCCGCCTCCGTCAGGCCCTCCCCGAACCGCGGCTCGTGGCGACGGTGATCAAGCGCGGCTACCGGCTCGCGACCCCGCTCTGAGCGGCGGCGCGGTGCCACACTGAGCGCGTGGGCAGGCTGAGGGTCGTCGTCGCGCCCGACTCCTTCAAGGGGTCGGCGAGCGCGGTCGAGGTCGCACGGGCGATCGCCGAGGGCTGGAGCGCTGCGCGCGCGGGGGACGAGATCGTCCTCGCGCCGATGGCCGACGGGGGAGAGGGCACGGTCGAGGCCTTCGCGCTCGCGGTCCCGGGGTCGCTTCGGCGGCCGGTCGTCGTGCCCGGCCCGGACGACCGGCCGGTCCGCGCCTGGTGGCTGCTGCTCCCCGACGGGACAGCCGTCGTCGAGCTCGCCTCCACGAGCGGCATCACGCTGCTCGACCCGCTCCGCCCGCTCACCGCGCACACGCGCGGCTTCGGCCGCGCGATCGCCGCCGCCCTCGACGCGGGGGCGGACGCCCTGCTGCTGGCGATCGGCGGCAGCGCCTCGACCGACGGCGGAGTCGGAGCGCTCCGCGAGCTCGGCGCGCGCTTCTCCACCGCCTCCGGCCGCGACCTCGGCGAGGGAGGCGGTGCGCTGCCCGCGCTCGCCGCCGCCGACCTCCGCGGGCTGCGTCCTCTGCCGCCCGGAGGCGCTGTCGTGCTCAGCGACGTCGCGACCCCGCTGCTCGGCGACTCCGGGGCGGCCCGCGTCTTCGGACCGCAGAAGGGGGCCGGCCCCGAGGACGTCCTCCTCCTCGAGAGCGGCCTCCGCCGTCTCGCCGCGCACCTGGACGCGGATCCCGATGCGCCGGGCTCCGGGGCGGCGGGCGGGACGGGCTTCGGTCTGCTCGCCTGGGGCGCGTACCCGACCTCCGGCGCCGACGCCGTCGGACGGGCGATCGGGCTCCCGGCGCTCCTCGCGGGCGCGGACGTCGTCATCACGGGGGAGGGGCGCTTCGACGCGCAGTCCGCCGCCGGCAAGGTCCCGGTGCACGTCCTCGCGCTCGCCGAGGCGGCCGGGGCGCGGACGCTCCTCGTCGCCGGGGCGATCGCGGCGCCGACTCCCGGCTTCACCGCGGCGGTGTCGCTGACGGAGGCGGCGGGCTCCTCGTCCGCGGCCCTCGCGGACCCGTTCCCGCACCTGCGCGCCGTCGCCCGGGAGTGGGCCGCGCAGCTCCTCTGACCGTTCGCGGTGTCGGTGGTCGGGCGTACCGTCCGGGCATGACCCGCGATGCGACCCGACCACCACATCTTGTGGTCGAGCCGCCGCGCGGACCCCACCGGTCGGGCATGCCGACACGCCGTGGCGCGTTGTACACAGTGAACGGGATCCTTCTGTCCACACCTGTGGATGGTTCTTGCGGATCCGCGTCCTTCCGCGGTTCCACGGGCTCCGGCCTGTGGATGAACGGGGGAGGAACCGGTGGATAACTACACGGCTGTAACTACTACGTCTAGTGGGCTGACACCGGCCCGCCCCCTATATGTAGTATTGCTGAGCAGGTCGGAGCGAGAGCCCCACCGGCACCCAGAACTCACCCGGACCACCCTCCGACCCCGCCCGCATCGCGAGCCGCCGGTCGGGGAGCGGCACCGGGACACCCCCTCCGAAAGGCGACACCCATGGCTGTGACGGTCTACACCAAGCCCTCCTGCGTCCAGTGCACCGCGACGTACCGCGCCCTCGACAGCAAGGGCATCGACTACGAGGTGTTCGACCTCTCCGTGGACGAGAAGGCCCTCGAGGCTGTCAAGGCCCTCGGCTACCTCCAGGCGCCGGTCGTCATCACGGACGACGACCACTGGTCCGGCTTCCGCCCCGACAAGATCGCGACCCTCTGAGGCGCACGGACGGCGATCTGCGACGTCGTCGGCGGGCGCCGTAGCGCCGCTGCGGCTTCCTCCTCCGCCTTGCGGCTCACCGCGCAGCCGCCTCAGAGGCGGGACCGAGAACAGCAGCTGACGGGGAGAGGGGCCGAAGGATGAGCGGGCTCGTGTACTTCTCCAGCAGCTCGGGGAACACGCACCGGTTCATCGAGAAGCTCGGACGGCCGGCGCAGCGCATCCCGCTCCACGCCCGCCGCGACGGAGCCGCCCTCGACACGCTCCACGTCCACGAGCCGTACGTGCTCGTCCTCCCCACCTACGGCGGCGGCAACGGCGGGGGAGCGGTCCCCAAGCAGGTCATCCGGTTCCTCAACGATCCGTGCAACCGCTCCCTGATCCGCGGCGTCATCGGCGCCGGCAACACGAACTTCGGCGAGGCGTACTGCCTCGCCGGCGACATCATCGCCCGCAAGTGCGAGGTGCCGCACCTCTATCGATTCGAAGTATTCGGAACACCCGACGACGTCCGCGCCGTCGACGAAGGATTGGACACGTTTTGGACGCAGCAGTGATCGACGCTCCCCGCGACGCCGCACAGATGGACTACCACTCGCTCAACGCGATGCTGAACCTCTACGGCCCGAACGGAGAGATCCAGTTCGACAAGGACCGCGAGGCCGCTCGCGAGTTCTTCCTGCAGCACGTCAACCAGAACACGGTGTTCTTCCACACGCTCAAGGAGCGCCTCGACTACCTGGTCGAGAAGGAGTACTACGAGCAGGCCGTGCTCGACCAGTACTCGTTCGAGTTCATCCAGCAGCTCAACGACCTGGCGTACTCGAAGAAGTTCCGCTTCGCGACCTTCCTCGGCGCGTTCAAGTACTACACCTCGTACACGCTCAAGACGTTCGACGGGAAGCGCTACCTCGAGCGCTTCGAGGACCGCGTCGTGATGACCGCCCTCGGCCTCGCCCAGGGCGACGAGACGCTCGCGACCGCCCTCGTCGAGGAGATCGTCGCCGGCCGCTTCCAGCCGGCGACCCCGACCTTCCTCAACACCGGCAAGGCACAGCGCGGCGAGCTCGTCTCCTGCTTCCTGCTGCGCATCGAGGACAACATGGAGTCGATCGCCCGCGGCATCAACTCCGCGCTCCAGCTCTCCAAGCGCGGCGGCGGCGTCGCCCTCTCGCTCTCGAACATCCGCGAGGCCGGCGCCCCGATCAAGCAGATCGAGAACCAGTCCTCGGGCATCATCCCCGTGATGAAGCTCCTCGAGGACAGCTTCAGCTACGCCAACCAGCTCGGCGCGCGCCAGGGCGCGGGAGCGGTGTACCTCTCGGCGCACCACCCCGACATCCTCCGCTTCCTCGACACCAAGCGCGAGAACGCCGACGAGAAGATCCGCATCAAGACGCTCTCCCTCGGCGTCGTCGTGCCCGACATCACGTTCGAGCTCGCGAAGAACAACGAGGACATGTACCTCTTCTCGCCCTACGACGTCGAGCGCGTCTACGGCATCCCCTTCGGCGACATCTCCCTCTCGGAGAAGTACCGCGAGATGGTCGACGACCCGCGCATCAAGAAGACCAAGATCTCGGCGCGCGAGTTCTTCCAGACCATCGCCGAGATCCAGTTCGAGTCGGGCTACCCCTACATCGTGTTCGAGGACACGGTGAACCAGGCGAACCCGATCAAGGGCCGCATCAACATGTCCAACCTCTGCTCCGAGATCCTCCAGGTCAACACTCCGACGACCTACAACGAGGACCTCTCCTACGCGCAGATCGGCAAGGACATCTCCTGCAACCTCGGCTCGCTGAACATCGCGCTGACGATGGACTCGCCCGACTTCGGCCGCACCATCGAGACCGCGATCCGCGGCCTCACCTCGGTGTCCGACCAGTCGCACATCACCTCGGTCCGCTCGATCGAGGACGGCAACGACAAGTCGCACGCCATCGGCCTCGGCCAGATGAACCTGCACGGCTACCTCGCCCGCGAGCGGATCCACTACGGATCCGAGGAGGGCATCGACTTCACCAACATCTACTTCTACTCGGTGCTGTTCCACGCCCTGCGCGCCTCCAACAACCTCTCCATCGAGCGCGGCACCACCTTCGAGGGCTTCGCCGACTCGAAGTACGCCTCGGGCGAGTTCTTCGACACCTACACGGAGAAGGAGTGGGCGCCGGCCACCGAGCGCGTCTCCCGCCTCTTCGCCGACTCGGGCATCGCGGTCCCCACCCGGGACGACTGGCGTGCGCTCAAGGCCTCGGTCATGGAGCACGGCATCTACAACCAGAACCTGCAGGCCGTCCCGCCGACCGGCTCGATCTCGTACATCAACAACTCGACGTCCTCGATCCACCCGATCGCGTCGAAGATCGAGATCCGCAAGGAGGGCAAGCTCGGCCGCGTCTACTACCCGGCGCCGTTCATGACGAACGACAACCTGGAGTACTACCAGGACGCGTACGAGATCGGCTACGAGAAGATCATCGACACCTACGCCGCGGCCACGCAGCACGTCGACCAGGGCCTCTCGCTCACGCTCTTCTTCAAGGACACGGCGACCACCCGCGACGTCAACCGCGCCCAGATCTACGCCTGGCGCAAGGGCATCAAGACGATCTACTACATCCGCATCCGTCAGCTGGCACTCGAGGGCACCGAGCTCGACCAGTGCGTCTCGTGCATGCTCTAGAGCACGCAGCCCCACCCCCCTCCGCACGACCCATCCGCAGCAGCGAGAAGGAATCATGACTCCCCCCGAGAAGCTCAAGCTCGTCGACTCCGTCCAGGCGATCAACTGGAACCGGATCCAGGACGACAAGGACGTCGAGGTGTGGAACCGCCTCACGAGCAACTTCTGGCTGCCCGAGAAGGTCCCGCTGTCGAACGACATCCAGTCGTGGAACACGCTCACGCACCAGGAGCAGCAGCTCACCATGCGCGTGTTCACCGGGCTCACCCTGCTCGACACCGTGCAGGGCACCGTCGGCGCCGTCTCGCTCATCCCGGATGCGATCACGCCTCACGAGGAGGCCGTCTACACGAACATCGCGTTCATGGAGTCGGTCCACGCCAAGTCGTACTCCTCGGTGTTCTCGACCCTGTCGAACACCCAGGACATCGACGAGGCCTTCCGCTGGTCGATGGAGAACCCGAACCTGCAGAAGAAGGCGTCCATCGTGATGGACTACTACCGCGGCGACGACCCGCTGAAGCGGAAGGTCGCCTCCACGCTGCTGGAGTCGTTCCTCTTCTACTCGGGCTTCTACCTGCCGATGTACTGGTCCTCGCGCGCCAAGCTCACCAACACGGCCGACCTCGTGCGCCTGATCATCCGCGACGAGGCCGTGCACGGCTACTACATCGGCTACAAGTTCCAGAAGGGACTCGAGCGGGTCGACCAGGCCAAGCGCGACGAGATCAAGGACTACACGTTCTCGCTGCTCTACGAGCTCTACGACAACGAGGCGCAGTACACGCAGGACCTCTACGACCAGCTCGGCCTGACCGAGGACGTCAAGAAGTTCCTGCACTACAACGCCAACAAGGCGCTGATGAACCTCGGCTACGAGCCGATGTTCCCCAAGCAGGTCACCGACGTGAACCCCGCGATCCTGTCGGCCCTCTCGCCCAACGCGGACGAGAACCACGACTTCTTCTCGGGCTCCGGCTCCTCCTACGTGATCGGCAAGGCCGTGAACACCGAGGACGAGGACTGGGACTTCTAGGCGTCGACACCACGTCCCGGCCTCCACGGCGAACGGCCCCTCCCCTCGCGGGTGAGGGGCCGTTCCTCGTCTCCGGGCGGCGGGCGAGCGCCCGGTCGCCGCGCCCGCCGAGGCACCGCACTGTCGCCGAGGCGCCGTCCTCCCGGCGGCGCCTCGGGCGGTTCGGCGGCGTCTCGGCGGAACTGGGCCGGAGCGGCTGTCGCGGGCGCCGTCAGAGGGCCAGGCGCATCAGCACCCGGGGGAAGCCGTCGAGCACCGAGGTCGTGTCCGCCGCCTTCTCGAAGCCGGCGCGCTCGAACAGCGAGCGCGTGCCGACGTACGCCATCGTCCGGTCGACCTCCGTGCCGGCGTTGTCGACCGGGTAGCCCTCGATCGCCGGTGCCCCGTGGGCTCGGGCGAACTCGACGGCGCCCTCGAGCAGCGGATGCGAGATCCCGCGTCCGCGGAAGCCGGGCCGCACGCGCAGGCACCACACGCTCCACGCGTCGAGGGCGTCCACGTGCGGGATGCGCCGGTTCGTCGCGTAGCTCGTGTCGGCCCGGGGGTGCACCGCCGCCCAGCCGACCACCTGGTCGCCGTCGTACGCGAGGACGCCGGGCGGAGGATCCTCCGCGACGAGCTCCCGCACCCGGGCGCCGCGAGCGGGACCGGCGAGAGCCCGGTTCTCGACGGAGGAGCGGAGCCGGTAGCTCAGGCACCAGCACACGCTCGCGTCGGGGCGCTTCGGGCCGACCATCGTCGCCAGGTCGTCGAAGACGGTGGCCGCGCGCACCTCGATCGTCATGGCGGCAGCCTTCCACCGTCGGGATACGCGGACAAGCCGTTCAGATCTCAGGACGAACGACGAAGGACTCCCTCCCTGCCGCGGAATCGGGGTCGCGGCACCACGTTCGTCCGGCATCCTCGACGCCCTCCGCCGATTCACCACTCCACCGGATGAATCGCACCAGCACCTCCTGTTGGACGGCGCCCAGGCGGGGCGCCTACCGTGGACGAGGTATCCAACGAAGGAGCACTCCCTGTGAAGCACGTCCCCCTCGGCACCTCCGGTGTCGACTCCCCGAACGTCGTCCTCGGCCTCATGCGCATCCCCGAGATGAGCGACGAGGCGATCCGCGGCCTCGTCGGCGCCGCCCGCGACTCCGGCATCGACTTCTTCGACCACGCCGACGTGTACGGCGGCGAGCTGCACCGCTGCGAGGAGCGCTTCGCCGAGGCGATGGCGCTCACCCCGTCGGAGCGCGAGCAGGTCGTCCTGCAGACCAAGGCGGGCATCGTCCCGGACGGCCCCTACTTCGACTTCTCGTACGAGCACCTGATCGCCTCGGTCGAGGGCTCGCTGAAGGCGCTGCGCACCGACTACGTCGACGTGCTGCTCCTGCACCGGCCCGACGCGCTCGTCGAGCCCGATGAGGTGGCCCGCGCGTTCGACGAGCTGCACGCGTCCGGCAAGGTGAAGCACTTCGGCGTCTCGAACCAGACGCCGTACCAGATCGAGCTGCTGAAGAAGTCGCTGAACCAGCCGATCGTGGCGAACCAGCTGCAGCTCTCGATCACCCATGCGCCGCTGATCGCGCAGGGTGTCGCCTCCAACATGGTCGGCGAGGACCAGTCCGTCATGCGCGACGCCGGCATCCTCGACTACTGCCGCCTGAACGACATCACCGTGCAGGCCTGGTCGCCCTTCCAGGCGGGGTTCTTCACCGGCGTCTTCCTCGACAACCCGGCCTACCCCGAGCTGAACGCCGTCATCGACCGGCTCGCAGCGACGTACGGGGTCCCGGCGATCGCCGTGGCCACCGCCTGGATCACCCGCCACCCGGCGGGCATGCAGGTCGTGCTCGGCACGACCAATGAGCAGCGCGTGCGCGATGCGGCCCTCGGCTCCGACCTGCCGCTCACGCGGCCGGAGTGGTACGAGCTGTTCCGCGCGGCGGGCTACCTCGTCCCCTAGAGCTCCCACCCCGGAGGAAATGCGCGTCGGCGCAGAGAGGCACGGACTCCCCGGAGTCCGTGCCTTCTCCCGTCCCCGCGAGACGCCGGTCGTACGCCCGTCGCGGACCGAAGCGGCATCTCGCGGGGGAGGGGCGGGAATAGGAACGGCACCCCTGCGTTGAACTTGAGCGTAACCGACTCAACTTCCTCAGGAGGACAGGTGCCCGACAACTACAGCGAGGCCGGAGCGAGCTCGTTCGACGACTTCCTCGCCCGCTACCTCGACGGTGAGCGCGCCCGCGCGGCGCGGTCGATCGACCTCAGCCGATTTCTCACCGCCCGTACCCGCGACATCCTGCAGTCCGCAGGACGCTTCGCCCTCGAGCGCGGCCAGACCGAGCTCGACGCCCTGCACGTGCTCCGCGTGCTCATCGACGACGAGACCGTCTCGCAGGCCGTGCGCCGCATCGGCGTCGACCCCGCCGCCATCGCCACCGCCGCGGAGGCGCGCCTCCCGCAGGCCGACGAGGCCCACGCCTCGCAGAACGCGGCCACCATCACCCCCAGCGCGCAGCGCGCGCTGTTCCACGCCTACCAGGTCGCCCGCTCCAGCGGTTCGACCTACATCGAGCCCGAGCACCTCTTCTTCGCGCTCGTGCTCGGCCAGGACGCCCCCGCCGGGCAGGTCCTCGCCCGCGCCGGCGTCACCGCCGAGGCCCTCACCCAGGGCATGCGCGAGACCGAGGCCCCGCAGCAGCAGGAGGCGGGACAGCCCGCCTCCGACACTCCGCTGCTCGACAAGTTCGGCACCGACCTCACCGCTCTCGCCCGCGAGGGCCGGCTCGACCCGGTCATCGGGCGCGCCGACGAGATCGAGCAGACCGTCGAGATCCTCAGCCGCCGCACCAAGAACAACCCGGTGCTCGTCGGCGAGGCCGGCGTCGGCAAGACCGCCATCGTCGAGGGCCTGGCCCGCGCGATCGTGGCGGAGGAGGTCCCCGAGCAGCTGCGCGGCAAGCGCGTGATCTCGCTCGACCTCCCCGGCATGCTGGCCGGCACCCGCTACCGCGGCGACTTCGAGGAGCGCCTCACCGGCACCATGGACGAGATCGCGGCGCACTCCGGCGAGCTGATCGTCTTCATCGACGAGGTCCACACCGTCGTCGGTGCGGGCGGCGGCGGCGAGGGCGGCATGGACGCGGGCAACATCCTCAAGCCGCGTCTGGCCCGAGGCGAGCTGCACCTCGTCGGCGCCACCACGCTCAAGGAGTACCGCACCATCGAGAAGGACCCGGCACTGGAGCGGCGCTTCCAGCCGGTCCGCGTCGGCGAGCCCGGCATCGAGGACGCGGTCGCCATCCTGCACGGCCTGCGCCCCGCCTACGAGGAGCACCACCGCGTGCGCTTCACGGACGAGGCCCTGCGCGCCTCCGTCGAGCTCTCGGCCCGGTACCTCACCGACCGCGTGCTGCCCGACAAGGCGATCGACCTGATCGACCAGGCCGGCGCGCGCCTCCGTCTCCGCCTCGGAGCCGGCGTCGACACCGGAGCTCTGCTCGAGCGTCTGGCGACCCTGGAGGCCGACAAGAACGCGGCCGTCTCGGCCGAGCACTACGAGGAGGCGTCCCGCGTCCGCGACGAGATCAGCGCCGTGCAGGCGGAGCTCGACGCGGCCACCGGCAGCGCCCCCGCGGAGGCGGTCGTCGGCGAGACCGAGATCGCGGCCGTCATCGCCCGCGCCACCGGCATCCCGGTGTCGCGGCTCACGGAGGGGGAGCGCGAGCGCCTCGCGCACCTCGAGACGGAGCTGCACCAGCGGGTCGTCGGCCAGGACGACGCGGTCACCGCGGTCGCCCGGGCCGTCCGCCGCAGCCGCACAGGCCTCGGCGACTCCTCGCGCCCGGTCGGCTCGTTCCTCTTCCTCGGCCCGACCGGTGTCGGCAAGACGGAGCTGGCGCGCACCCTCGCGGGCTCCCTCTTCGCCGATGAGCAGTCGGTCATCCGCTTCGACATGAGCGAGTTCGGCGAGCGTCACACGGTCTCGCGGCTGGTCGGCGCCCCTCCCGGGTACGTCGGCTACGACGAGGCCGGTCAGCTGACCGAGCGCGTGCGCCGGAACCCGTACTCGGTGGTCCTCTTCGACGAGATCGAGAAGGCGCACCCCGACGTGTTCAACCTGCTGCTGCAGGTGCTCGACGACGGGCGTCTGACCGACGGCCAGGGGCGGACGGTCGACTTCCGCAACACGGTGATCATCATGACCTCGAACCTCGGCTCGGAGTTCCTGGCCTCGCGGTCGGGTGCGCTCGGCTTCGTCGCTCAGAGCGACGCGTCGGCCGAGGGCTTCGCCTCGGAGAAGGACCTGCGCGATCGCGTCATGGGCCGTCTCCGCGAGGCGATGCGCCCCGAGTTCCTCAACCGGATCGACGAGATCGTCCTGTTCCGCCGCCTCGGCCGCGAGCAGCTGCGGGAGATCGTCGGCATCGTCCTCGACACCACGCGCTCCCGCCTCGCTCCCCGCGAGGTGACGCTCGAGGTGACGGAGGCGGCCGTCGACTGGCTCGCCGAGAACGGCTACGAGCCGCAGTACGGCGCCCGGCCCCTGCGCCGGCTCGTCCAGCGCTCCATCGACGACCGGATCGCCGACCTGTTCGTCAGCGGCGAGGTCTCCGACGGAGGCGCGGTCCGCGTCGACGCCGTCGCCGGCGAGCTGCTGGTGACCTCGGCCGCCGCCCTCCCGCTGGCCGCGTAGCCGGTCCCGCTCCGACCCCCGTCCCTCCTCCTTCCGCGAGACACCGCTCGTGACGACGGCACCGCCCGTCGTCGCGAGCGGCGCCCGCGGAGGGGGAGGGGCGGGGGTCTTCGCGTCCCCACGGCTTGCCACAGCGGTCCGGGCGGGATAGACACGAGAGCACGAGAACCGGAGGCACGATGTCGAACCCGCGCTACTACGACCCCGTGGGCAAGGCGGTCCGGGCGCTGCTCGTGCTGAGCCTCGTCTGCTTCGCCCTGGCGGTGGGCATGTTCGCCCTCGACATCGTCATGCCCGGCACCATGACGGACGAGCGACGGCCCTGGGCCGAGGCCAGCGGGGCGCTCGCCTCGTTCGGCGTGCTGGCCCTCATCGTCTACTTCGCGACCGTCGCGATCGTCGGCGCGATCCGGGGGCGCGGGCAGTAGCCCCGGCTCGGACGCCGTCCGACAGGAACGCGTCCGGCCCGCGGGATCCCAGGATCCTCGCGGGCCGGACGCGTTCTCGCGAGCCGTCGGGCGCCGGTCAGGGGCACTTCTTCGCGGTGATCGTCACCTTCAGCGTGGCGTCCGGAGCGACGGGGGAGCCGCCGGCCGGCTCCTGCCCGGTGACCTGGCCGGCGTCGGGCGCCTTCGGGTCCTCGGCGCAGGCGAGCGTGATCTTCGTGAAGCCGGCGGCCCCGAAGGCGTTCTTCGCGGCCTCCAGATCCTGGCCCGTCACGTTCGGCACGGTCTTCTGGTTGCCGGAGCTGGTGAACACGGTGATCGCGGTGCCGCGCGGGGCCGAGCCCGACGGGTCGGCGCGGGTGACCGTCCCGACCGCGGCGTCGCTCGCCTCCGTGCCGCCCTGCACGACGCCGAAGCCGGCCGCCTCGAGCTTGGCCTCGGCGTCGGCGGAGGAGAGCCCGACGACATCCGGGATGTCCACCTTCGGGACGACCTGCAGCGAGCCGTCGGCCTCCGGGAAGTCCGTCCCGCCGTACGTCGCGTCGGCGGCGCGCATGACGACCGGCCAGATGCGGTGGCGCGCGGTGGCGGCGGATCCGGAGTCGAAGGAGTAGCGGCCGAGGCGCAGGTTCGCGTCGCCCTTCACGTTGAACACGCCGACGGCGGTCGCGACGCGGGTGCTCGCTCCGGTCATCCAGGTGGCCTTCGCGTCGTCGGTGGTGCCGGTCTTGCCGATCAGCGGAACGCCGTCGCCGGTGCGGGAGGCCACGGCCGTCCCTCCGCCGGTGAAGGTCGCCTGCAGCGCGACGGCCGCGGTGGCGGCGACGTTGCGGTCGATCGACTGGCGGCAGTTCGCCGGGGGCACCGGCTGGTCGGCTCCGGCGGAGTCGGTGATGCGGTCGATCGCGACGGGGTCGCAGGTCGTGCCGCCGGAGGCGATGGTGGCGAAGGCGCCGGCCATCGAGAGGGGCGAGACGTAGTTCGTGCCGAGCACCGACGACGGGTTGTGCTCGAGCTCCTCGCCGCTGCCCTGCTTCACCCCCATGTCGACCGCGGTGTCGCGGATGCCGCACAGGTCGAGCTCACGGGCCATGCCGACGAAGCCGGTGTTGAGGGAGGTCTTCGTGAAGGACACCGGGGTGCCGACCTCGCCGGTTCCGCCCTCGTCGTTCTTCGCGCTCGTCTCGTTGCTCGTGTCGGTGCCGCCCGAGACGCAGGAGTCCGTGAAGGTGCCCCAGGTGGACTTGCGCGTCCCGTCGACCGACTCGTTGATGCTGTGGCCCTCCTTCAGCCACTCCACCAGGGTGAAGAGCTTGTAGGTCGAGCCCGGCTGGATCCCGGAGGATCCGCCGTTGGCCCGATCGGTGCTGTAGTTCACGGCGCTGTAGGACGGGTCGGTCGTGAGGACGTCCGGATCCTGCGAGTACTTCTTGTTCTGCGTCATCGCGAGCACGCGCCCGGATCCGACCTCGACGCTGACCGAGACGGCTCCGACGTCGAAGTTCCAGGTCTGCGGGACCTGCGCGTCGACGGCGGCGACGGCCGCGTCCTGCAGGCCGACGTCGAGCGTCGTGTAGACGTCGAGGCCGCCGCGGCGGAAGTTGGTCCAGCGGGTGTCCTCGTCGGCGCCGAAGATCTCGTTGTTCTTCAGGACGTTGGTGACGTAGTCGCAGAAGAAGCCCGCGTTGCCCGCGGTCGAGCAGCCGGTGCTGGGCTGGGTGATGCGGGGCTCGATCGGAGTGGCGACGGCGGCGTCGTGGTCCTCCTGCGAGATCTTCCCCTCCTCGAGCATCTTGCCGATGATGTAGTCGCGGCGGTCCTTGTTGCGGGCGTAGCCGTTCGCGGCGCCGTTGTCCGGATTGTCGGGCTGGTCGATCCGCAGGACGGCCGGGTTGTTGACGATCGCGATGAGGCTCGCGGCCTGGGCGATCGAGAGATCCGCGGCCGAGGTCGCGTAGTAGTAGTTCGCGGCGGTCTCGAGGCCGTAGGTGGTGCCTCCGAAGAACGCGATGTTGAGGTAGCCCTGGAGGATCTGGTCCTTCGTGTACTGCTTCTCGAGCCCGATGGCGAGCTTCATCTCGCGGAGCTTGCGCTCGGGGGAGGTGCGGGTGGCCTCGTCGATCGCGGCCGCGCGCTCGGCGTCGTCCGAGATGTTGCGGACGGCCTTCTCGACGAGGACGTTCTTCACGTACTGCTGGGTGATCGAGGATCCTCCCTGCACGTCGTTGCCGAGCACGTAGGTCTGCGCGACGGCGCGGAGGGTGCCGGGGAGGTCGACTCCGCCGTGGTCGTAGAAACGGGGGTCCTCACCCGAGACGGCGGCGTCCTTGGCGGCCTGGGCGATGCGGTCGAGCGGCACCTCGACGCGGTTCTCGACGTAGAAGGAGGCGAGCAGCTGCGGGCCGTCGGAGCCGGTCGCGTAGATGTTGCTCTTCTCGGAGAGCTTGTCGACCTCGAGGTAGTCGGGCAGGCCGTCGAAGACGCCGATCGACTGGTTCGCGGCGACTCCGGCGAGCGCCACCGCCGGGGTGACGGTGGCGGTCACGAGGACTCCGGCCACGACGCTCATGCCCAGGAAGCCCACGATCGCCTTGACCACACCACCGGTGGTCCTTCTGTCGGACGCCAAACCTTCTCCTTCGCGAATCCCCCCGGATGCTGCGACGACCGCGGCCGACGCCCTGCACGCTCCGTGCGGCAGGTCAACCTCGACAGACTAACCCGAGAGCCCCCGAAGACGAAGGCCCGGCCAGAGGCCTGAAAAGACCCTGACCGCCACCCGGGGGACGGCGTTCCCTAGGCTGTCGGCATGGCGAGCCCCTCCTCCGACCCCCGACCGGCCGACGCGACGACCCCGGAGGCCGCTCCGGTCGCGCCTCCGCAGGCCGTCCCCGCACCGCCCACGGGCGCCCTCTCGTACGCTCTCGGCTTCCTCGCGTTCATCGGGATCCCGTTCCTCAGCCTCATCGTGGGCGGCATCGTCATGGCGTCCGTGTACCCGTCCGCCCGGAGGAAGGGCGGCCTCGCCGCCGAGAACGCGCGGAACGCGGCGAACTGGGGCCTGACAGTGATCCTGATCGGGGTCGTGACGCTCGGCGCGCACGTCGTGCTGCTCTTCGCCGCCTCCGACACCCCGCTCGCGAAGGGCTTCTACCCGATCGGCATCCCGATCACGCTGTTCGCCGTGCTCTGGCTGGTGCACTTCGTGCTGATCATCTGCGGACTGGTGAAGGCGAACCAGCGCGAGGTGTTCCGTCCGCGCATCGCGATCCCGTTCCTCCGCCCGCCCGCGGCCTGAGCTCAGGCGCCGACGGGCCAGAGGTAGTCGAGCCCCGGCGGCGTGCCGGGGAACAGCGGGCCGTAGTGGTCCTCGTCCTTGGCCACGAGCTTCGAGCGGTGCGAGAGGTGCAGCCGCTCGTCGCCGAACCACGGCGGGAGCGGGTAGTCGCCGGTCAGGTAGGCGGCGAGATCCTCCGGGGCGGCGGCGAGGGCCTCCTCGGTCTTCACGAGGCACGTGTCGGCGAAGCCGCGCTCCGTCCACTCCGCGCAGGTCTCGCGCTGGTAGGTCATCAGCGCCGGCCGGTAGCCCCGCCACATCCGCGTGACGGGGTGGTTCTGCCAGCCGTACCCCGGGACGGTCAGCGCCCGCATGACCTGCAGCGTCTCGACGCGCTGCTTGCCGAGCCGCTTGCCGTCGAGGGCGCGGACGCTGCGGTGGAAGTCGGGGTAGGGGAGGAAGGTCTGCACGCCTCCCAGTCAACAGCGGCCCGTCTCCCTCCGGCCACCCTCCCGTCACGCCGATGTCGCCTGGCGTGCGTAGCGTCCGGGGCATGACCGGACTCCCCCTCCTCGCCACCGACGACGTGCAGCTGCGCTGGGCGCGGCCCGAGGTCCTCGACTCCGCCCGCCACCGGATGCTGCGCCTGCTCACCCTCGCCGAGCGCCTGCGCTACGAGGCGACGAGTCGGCGCGAGGTCCGGGACGGCTTCCTCCTCGGCCGGGTCCTCGTGCGCGAGCTGGCCGCCGAGACGCTCGGGATCGATCCCCTCGAGGTCGCCGTGGACGCGCGCTGCCAGCGCTGCTCCGGACCGCACGGCCGCCCGGTGCTCCGCGGCGAGCACCCGGCGCTGGAGCGGATGCGGATCAGCATCGCGCACTGCGACGGCGCGGTGGTCGCGGCGCTGGCGACCGGACGCGACATCGGGATCGACGCGGTGCGCGCCCGCAGCGTCCGCGACCGCGTGGCGTCCGGGGCGACGACGGCGGAGCAGGTGCTCGCCGATCTGCGCTCGCAGGCGGTCGCGAAGGCCGACGGGCGCGGGACGTCGAGCGACGAGCCCGTCCGCTTCCGCACCAGGGAGGGCGCGACCGAGGCCTGGATCGAGGGCTCGAGCCGCTACTTCGCCGTCTCTGAGCCGACGGTCCACTCCGCGCTCGTCGTGGCGGTCGCGGTCGCTCAGGAGTGACCGCGGGGCGCGGTCCCCGGCCGTTGCGCTGGTCCGCGCCTAGGCGAACAGCGACAGCGTGATCGTCGAGCGGTAGGAGCCGGCCTCGACGTCCGGCTCGGCCAGCAGCCGCAGCTCGGCGTCGGCGCTCCAGGTGCCGGCCCCGCCGGCGGCTCCGAGCAGCAGCGCGTCCTGCAGGCCCGCGCCGCCCTCGAGGGAGGAGGCGACCGGATCGCCCGCGACGGCGCCGGTGCCGGTGATCAGGCGCGGGGTCCAGCCGAGGTGGTCGGCTCCGATCGAGGCGCTCGGGCCGGTGAGGGCGCTCGCCGAGGCGAGGACGTACCAGTCGTTCTGCGCGCCGACGCGCGAGTCGGTGACGGTGACCGTGGGCAGCCCGCCCGTGAACCGGCGCTGGAGGACGGTGGAGCCCGACTCGGCGAGGTCGACGGCGTCGGCAGCGACGGAGAGCGACAGGGAGCCGGGCTGCGCGGGAGGGGTGATGTCGACGTCGACGTCCACTCCGTCGAGGTCGTGGAACAGGGGCGGCGTGCGGACCGGGTCCTCGCCGGTGAGGGGATCGGCGGTGTCGGGTGGGGTGGCGGGGGGGGAGTCGGCGGGCCGGTCCGCGGCGGGCGGGTCTGTGGCGGGCCGGTCTGCGGGGGAGGAGCCGGTCGTCGGCTGCGCGGACTCGACGGGATCCGCGGAGGAGGGGCTCGAGGAGCGGCGGTCGGAGGCGCCGGATACCGCACCGGGAGTGGAGGGGTCCGCAGTCGGCGCCGCATCCTCCGCGGGCGAGGCGGCGGTCGGCGTCGACACCGCTTCCGGGGCGGTCATCGCCTCGGGCGCGAGGGCGGCGGAGGCGAACACCACGGAGAGCACGAGGGTCGTCGTCGGGACGAACGCGGCGAGAGCGCGGGTGGTGCGGGTCACGGACGGTCCAGTTCTGCGGGCTCTGCGATGCGCCCGCCTGTGATTACTACCAGGAGCGCGAAGTGCTCTGCACCCCCGCTTCCGGGTGGAGTACCGCGCAGCGCGCCAGCGGAGCTCGGCCATGCTCGTGCGCCCACCTCTTCGACGAGGCGGCGCTGAGCCGGATCGATCAGGCGACCGATCTCCTTCTCGGGGAGCGCCTGCGGGGGAGCGGCCGTTCCTTCCCGCCCGCGGAGATCGACGTGACGGCGCTCCCGCCCAGGCCCGGCACGTCCTTCGGCATCTGGAGCCCTGAGCCGCGCGCGTCGAGCCCGCACTCGCCCTGCGCGTCGAGTGATGCGCCGCACACGCAGAGGAGGGAGCGCCCGCGGGCACTCCCTCCTCCGTCACGACCGGTCGACCGGCCGCCGTGCGCTCAGCAGACGCGGGCCGGGTAGGCCACCGTCTGCGCGAGGGTCTCGGAGCCCGCCGTGGCGGTCACCGTCACCTGGCTGCCCGGCATGCTCGCGAGGCGGGTGGTGAACGCGGCCGATCCGCTCGCACCCGCGGCCACCGCGGTGACCGTCTTCGAGCCGTAGGCCGAGGCCATCGCGACGTCGATCGGAGCGGTGCCGCCGTTCTTGGCGAGGACAGTCAGCACCGCCTTCCCGGCGACGCAGCGCGACGTCACGGTCACCGGCACCGTCAGCGCCGGGGCGGCCGCCTCGGGGACGACGATCTCGCCGATCTTGAGGAACGAGCTCGGCGTGGAGAAGGTCAGCTTCAGGCCGGTGGCCGAGACCGCCGCGAACGGGATCGTGGTCAGCGTGCCGTTCGCCGCCGGAGCGACGTTCTGCGCGGTGGTCGGCTTCCAGGTGCCGTCCTCGGCGCGGTAGGCCACGCTCACCGACGCCAGGGTGCCCTCGGTGTTGGTGAAGGTGAGCCCGGCGACGCGGTGCGCCTCGGTGTTCGTCAGCGTGAACTCGGCGCTGCCGGCGAAGGTGCCGTCGGTCCAGGTCGACCAGGGGGTGCTCACGTTGCCGTCGCAGGCGTTCTTCGCGGGGAGGGTCGCGTACTTCGTCTGGCTGAACGACGCCGAGACCGCGGCTCCGGGGACGCGGCAGACGTTCGTCGGCGGCGCGGTGCCCCAGATCTGCACCTCCGAGACCGACTGCCACGTGTTCGCCGCGCTGGTGAGGTGCAGGCGGAGGCCCGTGGTGTCGGGCAGGGAGGACAGGTCGAGGATCGCCGTCGGGGCGGATCCGGTCGCGGCCTGGCTGAGGGTGGTGGCGACCGAGGAGGTCGTCCATGCGCCGTTCACCTGGTACTCGACCTCGATCCTCGAGGGCCAGGTGGCGGTCGCACCGTCCTTGTAGGTGCTGACCGTCACCGAGTCGAGGTTCTGCGCCGCGCCCCAGGAGAAGGAGAGGCGGCTGTCGCGCGGGTAGCCGGTCGAGGACCAGTCGTCCCAGCCCTTGCCCTTGACGTCGCCGTCGATGAGCTTGCCGGCGAGGTCCGTGCGGCTCGAGACCGCGACGGACGCTCCGGGAGCGAGGTTCGCGATGCCCGGCTCCGCCACCTCGATCGTGCGGGTGAAGCGGCGGCCGGAGGAGAATCCGGCGTCGGCGGCGAGCGTGCCCGTCACCTGCACCGTGCCGAGCTCGGCGGGGCCGGGGGCGGCCCAGGTCACGGCGACGTCGCGGGTCGAGCCGTTGCTCGCGACCGAGACCGTCGAGGGGAGCGCGGCGGCGATGTCGGCGCCGCGGCGGACCTGCTTCGGCAGACGGGCGTCCACGACCGACCAGACGCCCTCGCCGACCCCCTTGTCGTCCCAGTAGGAGAGGTTCCAGCCGGATCCCCAGCGCGCCGGGTCCTCCTGAGCCGGATTCCGCATCTCGAGGCGGCCGTTCTCGCCGACCGTCATCGGGAGCCAGACGTAGGTCGAGTCCGACTTGCCCTCGTTCCAGCGGTCGCCCATGTAGACGTACTTCCCGGGAGCGAGGGTGAGGACGTTCGTCGACTGCGAGCCGAAGGTGGTCTTGCGGGAGTCGCCGATCGAGAGCAGGCCGTCGCTGCCCTCCGGGATCGCGTTGTAGGCGACGTTCTCGTCGGCGTCGCCCTTCTCGACTCCGCGGGTCCACGCGCCGAGGATCGAGTCGGCGGTGTAGTAGGTCTGCGGGTTCGGCGCCCAGCCGGTCGCCCCGGAGGCGATCGTGTAGTACTTGCCGCCGTTGGCGAAGATCGCGGGCGCCTCGAGGTGTCCGCACTCCTTCACGATCTGGAAGTCGGTGCCGCGCACCGGTGCTCCGGCCGCACCGTCGGCGAAGACGTAGGGGTACGTCCCGTCGGCCGAGTACTGGTTCGCGTCGAGGGTGTCGGTCGTGGTGGTCCGCTCGACGTTGGTGTAGTCGGCGTCCAGCTTCGCCACGTAGAGCGAGTAGTTCTCCTCGGAGGAGTAGGAGATGTACGCGGTGCCGTCCTCGTCCTGGAAGACGGTCATGTCCCGCGCCTGCCCGGGAACGGCGGAGGTGGTGCAGGCCTTGTAGTCCGTGCGGTTGTAGAGGCGGTAGACGCCCTGGAGCGTGAAGGGCCCGGTCGGGCTGTCCGAGACGGCGACTCCCGCCATCGAGCGCGCGTAGGTGCTGCCGCCCGGCGTGGTCCGGCCGTCGGAGTGCCACCACATGACCCACTTGCCGGTCTTCTCGTTGAAGAGGACCTTGGGGCGCTCGAAGATGGCGGTGTTCGGCGAGGCCTGCGTCGTGTCGAGGTGGTAGTCGAGCTCCGCGATGCGGTCGGCGCGAGGGGCTCCGGAGTCGTCGACGGTGTCGTAGAGCGCGTCGAAGTAGGGGGCCTCGAGGTCGGCCGGAGCCGAGACGCTGCGCAGCGCGGTGCCCTTGTTCTCCCAGTTGTGGCCGTCGGTGGAGCGGTAGACCGCGACTCCGGGGCTGTTCCAGTAGCCCTTCGTGCGGTCCTCGCCGTACCAGTACTGGACCTGCTGACCGCCCTCCTCGACGGTGACGATCTGGCCGCCGTGCGCCTGGATGTGGCGGCCGTCGGTGTCGTACCAGTAGGGCTGGAAGTAGCCGGCCGCGGTGCTGCCCGGGTCCTGGACCGCCGGGTAGTCGGTGTAGGTCACGGGCGTCGAGGTGCGCGGCACTCCGTCGTCCGGATCCGTGGCCACGGCGGCCGAGGCCGACTGCGCTCCTGTTCCCAGGAGTGCTGCGACGAGCAGCGCGGCCACCGCCGCGGCGGCCGTTCGTGGTCGAGACGTCATGCTGTGCTCCTTTGCACCGGGGACTTCGCGCATGTTCACGCAAACATCAGGCTTCCACGAGGCTCTGATGACGTCAACATCCGAATCCATTCGGTCGCCGGATACCGACGGCTGCGCGGGCCGTTCCTCGCTGCTCGACCTTCCGGCGCGAACGCTCCGCCCGGTTGGAGGGCGCGCTCCGCGGACCGTCGATCATCCGATGCCGCCCGAACCGCGACCGCCCCCGGGCCGGAGGGCTCGAGGGCGATCGGACGTGCGGTGCGGCCTAGCCGCCGACCGCCTGGCGAGCGCTGTCGAGCCCGCTCGAGAAGGCGTCGGCGGAGGAGACGTTGCCCGACTCCAGCTCGACCAGCGCCCCCGAGAGAGCGGCGCCGATCGCTCCGGTGTCGGGGCCGTTCACGAACGAGGGGAAGTCCTCGACCGAGCTCGCGATCACCTCGCCGATCCTCGAGTCGCCGAAGAACGGATCGGTGTAGGCGCGGACGCTGTCGCTCTGCAGGGCGGCGGTGGCGGCGGGGAACGTGCCGGAGGTGGCGAAGTGGTCCTCCTGGCCCTCCGCCGACATCATCGTCTGGATGTACTGCCACGCGGCCTGCGGGTGCTCGGCCCGCTCCGGGATGGCGATGACGCTGCCTCCCCAGTTGCCGCCGACTCCGGGGACCGAGGTGACGCGCCAGTTCCCCGCGGTGTCGGGGGCGTCGGTCTTGATGCCCTGGAGGATCCAGGACGGAGCGACGGTCACGGCGAACGAGCCGTTCGCCCGGCCGGGTGCCCAGCCGGAGGAGAAGGCGGCGATGCCGGCGCTGATCCCCGCGTCGTGGGCCTTCACGGCGATGTCGAAGGCGTCCTCCACCTGCGGGTTCGTGTCGTAGACGAGCTCGCCGTCGGGGGAGTAGTACTTCTCGGTGACCTGGTTGATCGTCGAGTAGAAGACGCTGGTCTCCACGTTGTCGACGAAGGGCTGACCGGTCGCGGCCGTGTACTTCTCGCCGGTCGCGAGGAAGCCGTCCCAGTCGCTCCAGAGCGCGGCGACCTCGTCCGGATCGGTGGGGAGGCCTGCCTGCTCGAACAGGTCCGCGCGGTAGGCGAAGCTGAGGCCGCCCACGTCGGTCGGCACGCCCACGACGGAGCCGTCCGCCGCGGTCGCCGCGTCCGCCGCCCAGGGCAGGTAGTCCGCTCCGACGTCGTCGCCGCCCAGCGTGCGCAGGTCGAGGAAGTTGGCGCTGTTCTGGACGAAGCGCGGGAGGTCGTCGCCCTGGATCATGACGAGGTCGGGCACCTTCCCTCCGGCGAGGGCCGCGGTGAGGGCGGTGGCCGTCTCCTGGGAGGATCCGACCTCGGTGAGCTTGACCTTCGCGTCGGGCTTCTTCGCGAGGTACTCGCTCACGTTGTCCTTGGCCTGGATGCCGGTGAACGACCAGAACTGCACCTCGGCGTTCGGATCGTCGGAGGCGCCACCGCCGCCTCCGGAGGAGCAGCCGGTCAGGGCGAGGGCGACGGCGGCCGCGGCGGAGACGGCGGTCAGGATTCTTCTTCTCACGGGAGTCCTCTTCATCGGGGAGTCGCCGCGGCGGTCCGCGGCCGGAGATCGATCTCTTCCCGACGCTAACCCGTGCTCTCCGAAGCGTGCAAGCGCTCTGCAGTTCTTCCGGATATCGATCTCAGGGCTGCGAGGATCTCGCGCGCTCGAGGATGGCCGCGATCACGGCGGACTTCGCCTCGGCGTAGTCGTTCCCGTCCTCCCAGCGCCGGAGGAGGAGAGACGCCTTCGTGCTGCGGTAGAGCTCGCGGTCGGCCGGGTCGGTGCGCAGCCGGTCGCGCAGGAGGAGGTACGCGTCGATCGCGGGATGACCCTCCTCGTAGATGTGGACGTGGGCGTCCCGTCCGGGCGTGCGGACGAGCCGGTGCCCGGGCTCGCGGGTGCGCAGGACGTAGCCGGCCGCGAGCAGCGGCGCGACGTGGTCCTCCTCCGCCGTGACGTCGGGCACGACGACCAGCACGTCGACGATCGGCTTCGCGGGCAGGCCCGGGACGGAGGTCGAGCCGATGTGCTCGACCCGCACGCCCGGGACGGCCTCGAGGATGCGCCGCCGGTGCTCCTCGAACAGGGCGGACCACTCGGGGTCGTGCTCGTGCAGGGCGAGCTCGAGCGGCTCCGGTCCACCGACGAGCTCGACGGAGACGACGTCGGGGCGGCGGGGGGAGCGGTGCGGAGTCACCGGGTCATCCTGCCAGGGGTGCCGCAGGGCGGGTGCGGTTCACTGGAGCGGTGAGCACCCTCCTCGTCACCGCGCACCCCGACCGCGACTCCCTCACCGCCGCCCTCGCCCGGCGGCTGCGGGAGGAGCTCGGCCCCGACGGAGTGGAGACGGCCGACCTCGACGCCGAGGGCTTCGACCCGCGGTTCGGCGCGGCCGACCGGGACCGCTACCGCGGTGTCGGCCCGGTTCCCGACGACGTCCTCCGTGAGCAGCGCCGGGTCGACGGCGTCGACCACCTCGTGCTCGTCTTCCCCGTCTACTGGTGGTCGATGCCCGCGCTGCTGAAGGGCTGGATCGACCGCGTCTTCCTCGCCGGCTGGGCCTTCGACATCGACCCCGTCCACGGCACGCAGCGCAGGCTCGGCGCTCTGAACGTCCACCTCGTCCTCGTCGCGGGGGACTCCGCCGGGACGTACGAGCGGCACGGCTACGAGCAGGCGCTGCTGACGCAGATCCAGCACGGGATCATCGACTACTGCGGGGCCCGGCGCGGCGGGGCCGTCTTCGTCCACGAGTCCGAGCGCGAGGACGACGCGAGCCGCAGGGCGGCGGTCGAGGACGCGGTCGAGCGGACCGTGGAGGCGATCAGGGCTGATCCGCCTGCAGCGCTCCGGTGACGAGGGCCTGCACGAGGGTGTCGGCGTCGTAGTCCGGATCGTGGGCGGCGCCGATGCAGAGGTTGCCGATGCCCTTGAGGAGCATGTAGCCGCTGAGACTCGACGCCGGGATCCGGGCGGGTCGTGCCGCCTCGAGCAGGTCGCCGCAGACGGGGACGAGCCGCTCCACGAAGTAGGCGTGCAGGGCGTCGGATCCGGCGCTGTCGCCCTGGAGCGCACCGGCGAGGCCGTGCTTGGTCACCAGGAGGTCGACGAAGTGGGCGACCCAGGCCCTGAGGGCTGCCTCCGGGGTCGCGCTGTCGGCGAGCAGCCGTGGGCCCGCCTCCGCGCAGGCCTCGACCTGGTGGCGGTAGACGGCGACCACGAGCTCCGAGCGGGTCGGGAAGTGCCGGTAGATCGTCCCCATGCCGACGCCGGCCTCCGCCGCGATCTCGCGGACCGGCGCGTCCACGCCGGAGGCCACGAACACCGTCGCCGCGGCGGCGAGCAGTGCGTCGCGACTCGTCCGCGGTCGGCCGGGCGTGCGGGGCACACTGTCGCTCATCGGTTCTCCTTGCTTTTCGGAGCGGCGCTCCGTAATGTCTCCGAGCGCAGCTCCACCACGTTCCGGAGCAGCGCTCCGCAATGTTCCGGAGCAGTGCTCCGACGATTGTGCCAGAGCGCCGCCCCCAGGAAGGACCCTCGTGCCCACTCCGCTCCTCGACTCCCTCGACCGCGTCGTCGGACCCGGCGCCCCCGTCGTCTCCCTCGCTCCGGTCGCGCTCGACGCCCCCGGCCGCCCGGTCCCGCTCGAGGTCCGCGTCTCGGCCCCGACGACGGGGTCGGATCTGCCCGTCGTGCTGTTCTCGCACGGCAACGGCTGGAACCTCGACGGCTACGCCCCGCTGACCGCCTTCTGGGCGTCCCGCGGCTTCGTCGTGATCCAGCCCACCCATCTCGACTCCCGCCGCAACGGCTTCGGCTTCGACCACCCGGTCTTCCCGAGCATCTGGACGGAGCGGATCGCCGATCTGACCCGCTCCCTCGACCGACTCGACACCCTCGAGGCGGCCGTCCCCGGCCTCGCCGGACGGATCGACCGCGCCCGGATCGCCGTGGCCGGCCACTCCTGGGGCGGGCAGACCGCGCAGGCACTCCTCGGCGCCCGCGTCCTCGACGACGACGGCACCGCCGGAGCCGACCTCTCGGACGAGCGGGTCCGCGCCGGGATCCTGCTCGCGGCGACCGGGCTCGCCGGGGACGACCTCGCGCCGTTCGCCCGCGAGCGCTTCCCCTTCCTGCGGCCCTCGTTCGCCGAGCTGACCACACCGACCCTGGTCGTCGCGGGCGACCGCGACCAGTCGCGGATGTCGCGGCGCGGCCCGGACTGGTTCACCGACGCCTTCACGCACAGCCCCGGCGCCTCCGACCTGCTGACCCTCCACGGTGCGGAGCACTCGCTCGGCGGGATCGTCGGGGACTCGGTGGCGGAGACGACCGACGCGGACCCCGGGCGCGTCGCCGCGCTGCAGCGGCTGAGCACCGCCTATCTCCGCACCGCGCTCGGCGTCGATCCGCGGAGCTGGGGCGCCGCGCGGGACGCCTTCCGACACCACGGGGCCGCCCTCGGCCGGATCGACGGGAAGTAGCGGCTGCGGTCGACCCCCGGTGAGCACCGCCCGATGCGCGCGGTCCGCACGGCCGAGCGCGACCCCTCTCGATCCGTCGCGAATGCCCCGTCGTCGAGGGGTGGACGGGCCGTTCGCGACGGATGAGCGGAGCGGGTCCTGCCGTCAGCGCGGGGCGCGCAGCCCGGCGAGCGGGCCGTCGTGCAGCGGCTCCGTCTCCCAGCGGACGCGGGCGGTGCGGTCGGGACCGAGCTCGACGTGCAGGCGGTGCGGGGTCTCGAGGAACACGACGTCGACCAGGACGCCGTCGCCCGAGGGTCCGGCGCTCGCCGCGAACGGCCCGTCGACGGTCCAGGCTCCTGCGCCGGGCGTCACCGTGAAGCGCTCGTCGCCCTCGGTCAGCGCGAGCGTCCAGCCGCCCTCGTCGGCCGTCACCTCGACGGCGTCGGGCCACGATCCGACCGGCGTGTAGCTCCCGGTCGCGGGGGAGGCGCCCTCGAGCGGGGGCAGGGCGAGCTCCGACAGCCGGTCGGCCAGTCGGGCGTCGGCCTCCGCCGTGGACCCTCGGCCGACGGCGGGGAGCAGGTGCTCCCAGGCGAGCGCGAGCAGCGTCTGCGTGTCCGAGGTCTGGCCGGTCAGCGCGATCACGAGCTCGTGCTCGGGCACGATCAGGCTGAACTGCCCGTACGCGCCGTCCGCGCGGTAGCCGTGCAGCGACCGCCAGAACTGGAAGCCGTAGCCCTGCTGCCAGTCCGGTCCGCCGTCCTCGTGGGTCGGGACGTGCGCGCGGGACGCCTCGGCGACCCATTCCGGCGAGAGGATCCGCCGGTCGCCCCAGCGCCCCTCCTGCAGGTACAGCAGTCCGAGCGCAGCTGCCGCCTCGGTGGTGGCGTGCAGCCCGCTGTAGCCGAGCTCGCGCCCCGAGTCGTCGCGATGCCAGGCGACCTCGCCGATGCCGAGCGGATCGAGCAGGCGCGGGCGCAGGTAGTCGGTCAGCGACTGCCCGCTCACGCGCTGCACGATCGCGGCGGCGGCGAAGGTGCAGGGCTGGTTGTAGGCGAAGACGCTGCCCGGCTCTTGCTCCGGCGGGAGGAGGAGGAAGCCGCGCACCAGGTCGACCGGATCCGTCTCCTCTGCGCGGTCGATCGTCTCGGCGGAGTGGCCGCTCGCCATCGCGAGGACGTGGCGGACGCGGATCGCACGCGAGCGCGGGTCGGTGATCTCGTCGTCGAGCTCGGGGAAGTACGAGAGGACGGTGGCGTCCAGGTCGACCAGGCCCTCGGCGACCGCGAGGCCGACGGCGGTCGCGGTGAAGCTCTTGCTCAGCGAGTAGAAGAGGTGCGGCCGCTCGGCCGAGTACGGCGCCCACCAGCCCTCGGCGACGACGTCGCCGCCCTGCACGACCATCAGGCCGTGCAGCTCGACGCCGGGAGCGGCCTCGACCCCTTCGACGAAGGCCAGCACTCCCTCGGCGTCGACGGAGCGGGCGGACGGGGTGCTTCTCGGCAGTGAGCGCGTCATCCTCCGATGCTACGACCGGCGCGGCGCCGCCTCCCCCCGGGGGCAGGTGGCGGCGCCGCCTAGGCGGTCGGCTCGGCGGGGAAGGGCCCGAGGCCGAGCAGGAAGCGGAGGATCGCGTCGGCCGGCACGCGCAGGGCGGGGCCGGAGCCGAGCTCCCACTCCGCGTCGGTCGGAGCGAGGGTGCGACCGCGGACGGCGGCGCGGATCGCGAGCGGCGCGCGCTGCAGGCGGTCCAGGGCCACCCCGCCGGTGATGCGGGAGGAGAGGGCGAGCGGCTCGGGGGAGAGGGCGAGCTCGACGCGGACGACCTCGACCAGCTCGGCGACCGAGCGGGGACCGGCGCCGGCGCGGCGAGCGGAGGCGAGAGCGGCCAGGGCCGGGGCGATCTCGGCGGCAGGGGGAGGGGAGGAGGCCTCGCGGGCGCCCATCCGCGTCGCGAGGCGCTGGCCGGTGCTGCTCGAGAGCCGCACGACGAGCTCTCCGAGCAGGGCGTCCCGGGAGACGGCACTGGCCGCCTCGCCCTCCGTGGTGGAGGGGGAGGCGGCCAGGACGGCGAGGCGGTCGAGCCTCTCGGCGACGAGGGGGCGCCAGTCATTGCTGACGCCCGTCTCGTCGACCGAGGGCCCGGTGCTCAGCGGCAGGAACCGCGACCAGTCGGGCACGACCGCAGGGCCTAGCGTCCGCCCGAGCGGCGCTTGTTGTAGACGTCGAAGGCGACCGCGAGCAGGAGCACGAGGCCCTTGACCGCCTGCTGCCACTCGATGCCGATGCCCATGATCGACATGCCGTTGTTCAGGACGCCGATGATGAGGCCACCGATGATCGCGCCGCCGATGGTGCCGACGCCGCCCTGGACCGCCGCGCCGCCGATGAAGGCGGCCGAGATGGCCTCGAGCTCGAAGCCGTCGCCCGCCTTCGGGCCGGCGAGGTTGAGTCGCGCGGTGAAGACGAGGCCGGCCAGCGCCGCGAGGACGCCCATGTTGACGAACAGCCAGAAGGTGACGTTGCGGGTCTTGATGCCGGACAGCTCCGCGGCGTGCAGGTTGCCGCCGATCGCGTAGACGTGGCGGCCGAAGACGGAGCGGTTCATGACCACGCCGTAGATCAGGACGAGCACGGCGAGCACGATCAGGGTGACCGGGATGCCCTTGAAGGTGGCCAGCGCGAAGGAGAAGGCCGCGATCACGACGGAGACGAGGACGAGCTTGGTGACGAACCAGGCGCCCGGCTCGACGCTCTGCGCGTACTTCTGGCGGCCGCGGCGGGTGCGCACGGACTGCACGGCGAAGGCGACGATCGCGAGCGCGCCGATGACGAGCGACAGCGGGTCGAGGTCGGTCTCGCCGAACAGGTCGGTGAGGAAGCCGTTGCCCAGCGCGCGGTACTCGGTCGGGAAGGAGCCGATGTTCGCGTTGCCGAGGACGACGAGCGCCAGGCCGCGGAAGATCAGCATGCCCGCCAGGGTCACGATGAACGCCGGGATCCCGACGTACGCGATCCAGAAGCCCTGCCACGCTCCGACCAGGGCGCCGATGAGGAGGGAGAGGATGATCGACAGCCACCACGGGAGACCCATGTTGACCGCGAAGACGCCCGAGATCGCTCCGACGAACGCCGCGACCGAGCCGACCGAGAGGTCGATGTGCCCGGCCACGATGACCATCACCATGCCGATGGCGAGGATCAGGATGTAGCCGTTCTGGACGATCAGGTTCGAGATGTTCTGGGGGCGGAGGAGGATTCCGCCGGTCATCACCTCGAACAGCAGCACCACCACGATGAGGGCGATGAAGATGCCGTTCTTGCCGAGGTCGCCCAGCACGTGGCTGAGGCGCTTCGTGAAGGCGTTCTCGGTGGGCTTCACCTGCGCACCGGCCGCGGTGGACGGTTCGTTCTGCAGATCGGTCATCGTTGCTTCTCCTGGGTCATGAGGGTGAGGACCGCCTCGGGCGTCGCCTCGGCGATGGGCAGCTCGCCCGTGATCCGGCCCTCCGACAGCGCGTAGACGCGGTCGCAGATGCCGAGCAGCTCCGGCAGCTCGGAGGAGATGACGATGATCCCCTTACCCTGCGCCGCGAGCCGGTTGATGATGGTGTAGATCTCGTACTTCGCACCCACGTCGATGCCGCGGGTGGGCTCGTCGAGGATGAGGACGTCCGGGTCGGAGTAGATCCACTTCGACAGGACGACCTTCTGCTGGTTGCCGCCGGAGAGCTTCCCGGTCTTGGCGAGCACGGTCGGCGACTTGATGTTCATGCTGCCGCGGTACTCGTTGGCGACCTCGAACTCGCGGTTGTCGTCGACGAGTCCGCCGCGGGCGACCTTGTCGAGCGACGCGAGCGAGATGTTCCGCTTGATGTCGTCGATGAGGTTGAGGCCGTAGTGCTTGCGGTCCTCGGTCGCGTAGGCGAGCCCGTGGGCGATCGCCTCCGAGACGTTGCGGATCTTGATCTCCTTGCCGGCCTTGAAGACCTGGCCGGAGATGCGGCTGCCGTAGGAGCGGCCGAAGAGGCTCATCGCGAACTCGGTGCGCCCGGCGCCCATGAGCCCGGCGATGCCGACGATCTCGCCGCGGTGGACCGACAGGTTGACCTTGTCCACCATGACGCGGGTCGGGTCCTGGGGGTGGTGGGCCGTCCAGTCGACCACGCGCAGGATCTCCTCGCCGATGTGCGGCGTGTGGTCCGGGTAGCGGTGGTCGAGGTCGCGGCCGACCATGTCCTTGATGATGCGGTCCTCGGTGACGTCGTCGTGAGCGATCGTCTCGATGGTCTTGCCGTCGCGGATGACCGTGACGGTGTCCGCGATCTTCTTGATCTCGTTCAGCTTGTGGCTGATGATGATCGACGTGATGCCCTGCTCCTTGAGGTGCAGGATCAGGTCGAGCAGGTGGTCCGAGTCCTCGTCGTTCAGGGCCGCGGTGGGCTCGTCGAGGATGAGCAGCTTGACCCGCTTCGAGAGCGCCTTCGCGATCTCGACGAGCTGCTGCTTGCCGACTCCGATCTCCATGATCTTGGTGGTCGGGTTCTCGCGCAGACCCACGCGGGCCAGCAGCGCCGCGGCCTCCTGGTTGGTCTTGTTCCAGTCGATCAGGCCGCCGAAGCCGCGCACCTCGTTGCCGAGGAAGATGTTCTCCGCGATGGAGAGGTAGGGGCTGAGGGCCAGCTCCTGGTGGATGATGACGATGCCCTTCGCCTCCGAGTCGCGGATGCTGGAGAACTGCATCACCTCGTCCTCGAAGACGATGTCGCCCTCGTAGGTGCCGTGCGGGTAGACGCCCGACAGGACCTTCATCAGCGTCGACTTGCCGGCGCCGTTCTCCCCGCAGATCGCGTGGACTTCGCCGCGCTGTGCGTTGAGCGTGACGTCCTGGAGCGCCTTCACGCCCGGGAACGTCTTGGTGATGCCGCGCATCTCGAGGATGTTCGAGGTCACGCCGCCTCCCTTCCTTCGTAGTGGGGGAGGGCGCCCAGTGGGCGCCCTCCCGGGGTGTTCCTTCTCGGGTGAGGAGAGAGGACTAGCCGTTCACTTCCGCGTCGGTGTAGTAGCCGCCGTCGACGAGGACGGACTGGATCTGGTCCTTGGTGACGATGACCGGCTCGAGCAGGAAGGACGGGACGACCTTCTTGCCGTTGTCGTAGGTGTCGGTGTCGTTGACCTCGGGCTCGGTGCCCTCGAGCACGGCCTGGGCCATCTTCACGGCCTCCTTGGCGAGCTCGCGGGTGTCCTTGTAGATGGTCGCGTACTGCTCGCCGGCGATGATCGCCTTGACGGAGTCGAGCTCGGCGTCCTGACCGGTGATGATCGGGAAGTCGGAGCCGACGGTGTAGCCGGCGTCGGTCAGAGCCGAGATGATGCCGCGGCTGAGGCCGTCGTAGGGCGAGAGGACGCCCTGGACCTTGGAGCCGTCGGAGTACGTCTTGGTGAGGATGTCCTCCATGCGGCTCTGGGCGACCTCGCCGTCCCAGCGGAGCGTGGCGACGGTGTTGAAGTCGGTCTCGCCGGACTTCACGACGAGCGTCTTGTCGTCGATGTACGGCTGGAGGGTGTCCATCGCGCCGTTGAAGAAGAACGTGGCGTTGTTGTCGTCGGGGCTGCCGGCGAACAGCTCGACGTTGAACGGGCCGGCGGGGGCGTCGGCGGCCTTCGCGCCGGTGAGGTCGGTGAGACCGAGGCCCGCGAGGAGCGAGGTGGCCTGCTGGACGCCCACCTTGTAGTTGTCGAACGTGGCGTAGTAGTCCACGTTCTCGGAGTCGCGGATGAGGCGGTCGTAGGCGATGACGGGGATGTCGTTGGCCTTGGCCTCCTCGAGCACGCTCGTGAGGGTGGTGCCGTCGATCGAGGCGACGATCAGGGCCTTGGCGCCCTTGGTGATCATGTTCTCGAGCTGCGAGACCTGGGTGGGGATGTCGTCCTCGGCGTACTGAAGGTCGACCTGGTAGCCGGCCTCCTCGAGCTGCGACTTGACGTTGTTGCCGTCAGCGATCCAGCGCTCGGACGACTTGGTCGGCATCGCGACGCCGACGAGGCCGCCGTCGCCGGATCCCGAGCCCGAGCCGCCACCGGTTCCGGAGGAGCAGGCGGCGAGGGAGAGGATCATCGCTCCGCCGGCGATGCCGGCGATGAGAGCGCGCTTCATTGTGGTCACTGTGATTCCTTCGTCATTGAATGCAGTGGATGCAGGGCCGCCCTCGGGATCGGGGCGGAGATGTGATGCCATGTGAGCGATCACATTGCGTCATGCTAGACCCGACGGCGCCGTTCGTGTCAACGCGCACGTCTCGACTCGGTAACGGGACACCCGCGGCGCGTCGTCCGCTCTCGGAGCGGTGCTGTCAAGGGTCCCCGGCCCCGGAAGGGAGCTGGAGCCGTCGGCGTTGCGTCCAGCACTGTCGAAAGGACGCACACCATGACGAAGACCTGGTTCATCACCGGCGCCTCGAAGGGCTTCGGCCGCGAGTGGGCCGAGGCGGCGCTCGAGCGCGGCGACTCGGTCGCCGGCACCGCCCGCCGGATCGAGACCCTCGACGCCCTCGTCGAGGAGTACCCCGACACGTTCCTCCCGCTGACCCTCGACGTGACCGACCGCGCGGCCGGCTTCGCCGCCGTGCAGGCCGCGGCCGAGCGGTTCGGCCGGCTGGACGTCGTGATCAACAACGCCGGCTACGGGCACTTCGGCATGATCGAGGAGCTCACCGAGGAGGAGGTCCGCGCGCAGCTCGAGACCAACGTCTTCGGCGCCCTCTGGGTCACCCAGGCCGCGCTGCCGATCCTCCGCGAGCAGGGCTCGGGCCACATCGTCCAGGTGTCGAGCATCGGCGGCATCAGCGCGTTCCCCTCGATCGGCGCGTACCACGCGTCGAAGTGGGCGCTCGAGGGCTTCACCCAGTCGCTGGCCGCCGAGGTCGCCGGCTTCGGGATCCACGTGACCCTCGTCGAGCCCGGCGGATACTCGACCGACTGGTCCGGTCCCTCCGCGTCGCGCAGCGAGCCGATCGCCGCGTACGACGAGGTCCGCGAGGCCGCGAGCCGACGCCCCTCCGCCGCTCAGCAGGGCGACCCGCGGGCCTCGCGCCTCGGGATCCTCGCGGTCGTGGACGCGGACGAGCCGCCGCTGCGGATCTTCTTCGGACGTGCGCCGCTGGGCATCGCGACGGCGGACTACGAGTCGCGCCTCGAGACCTGGAAGCGCTGGAACGACGTGTCGATCGCCGCTCACGGCGAGTGATCCCGGGCGGTCGCGGCGCGAGGGCGTCGCGGCCGCCGGTCAGCGCGAGGCGGTGACGCTCGCGCTCCGGGGGACGGCCGTGGATCCGCGGACGACCAGCTGCGGAGCGATCGGCGCCGCCTTCTCCGGCCGGTCGCCCTCGATCAGGCTGAGCAGCGCGGCCACGCACCGGCGTCCGAGCTCCACGAAGTCCTGGCGGACGCTGGTCAGCGGCGGCCAGTAGAACGCCGCCTCGGGGATGTCGTCGAAGCCGATGACGCTGACGTCCTCCGGCACGCGGACCCCGCGCTCGTGGAACGCGCTCATCAGTCCGAGTGCCATCTGGTCGTTCCCCGCGAACACCGCGGTGAAGTCGAGGAAGCGCGAGAGCTCGAGGCCCACGCGGTGGCCGCGCTCGGCGCTCCAGTCGCCGAGCAGCGGCGGGCGCAGCGGGATCGAGCGGTGGTCGAGCTCGGTGAGGTAGCCGCGCATCCGCGCCTCGGCCTCGATCCAGTCCTGCGGGCCGGCGAGGTGCACGATCTCGGTGTGCCCGAGGTCGATCAGGTGCCCGGTGGCGATGCGGGCGCCGGCCATCTGGTCGACGTAGAGCGCGTCGTCGCGGTCGTCCTCGCTCGTCTGCAGCGTCACGTGCGGGATGCGCAGCGCGACTCCGGAGAGGATGTCGAAGACGCGGATCTGCGGCGCGACGACCACGAGGCCCTCGACCGCCTGGTTGAGCAGATGCCGGATCCCGGCCTGTATCGACGCGCCGTCGGTGCCGTCGACGTTGGCCGTGACCACGAGGTAGCCCGCGTCGCGCGCCGCCACCTCGATGGCCTGGATGCTGGAGGCCGGACCGTACTGCAGGCTCTGCGAGGACAGCACGCCGACGGTGCGGGTGCGGCTGGTGACCAGTGCCCGTGCGGCGAGGTTGGGGCGGTAGTCGAGCTCGGCCATGACCTCGAGCACGCGCTTCTTCGTCTCGGCGCGGAGGCTCGGGTGGTCGTTCAGGACGCGGGAGACGGTCTGGTGCGAGACGCCGGCCGCGCGGGCGACGTCGTAGATGCTCGGCGCCCGCGACGCGGGCTTGTCTTCCGGCATCGGGCACCGCGGCTCTCTGTGATCGGCGCCTCCGACGCAGGACCGGGGCGCCCTCACGGGCGGCTCGCCCGTCCGCGGGCGCGTGTGAGCACACTTTACGTCCCTCGGCGCGGGGGCCTGCACACCGACGGAACCTCGACGGCTCGGGCGGGTGCCGCTCCCGGATCGGCCGGACGTTCCGGCACCGCTGGTGCGGGCGCGCCGGAACGACGCGATCCGCGCCTCCGCCCCGCGGTCGTCGCAGCGGGTGGTCGCCGCGGTCGGGTCAGCCGTCGAAGACCTCGGCCGAGGCGAAGGCCGCATCGGAGCGGAGCACGGCGACGAGGTCCGCGGGACAGTCCTCGAAGGCCGTCCTCTCCGGACCGGGAGGCGTGTGCGCTCGGAAGTCGACGACGAGTCCGTAGCAGGTGTAGACCTCGCTGGGACCGCTGAACCAGCCGCCCTCATCCTCCTCTCCGGGGATCGGACCGGACGCGAGGAAGAGCGAGAAGCGGGCCTCGCCGTCCGTGACGTCCTCGTCGTAGAGCACCACTCCGCCGTCCTCGAGCACCGAGGGATCGACCGACTCGGCCTCTCCGTTCCAGCGGGGGACGTCGATTCCCGAGAGATAGGCGGACGGGTCCTCGAGAGGCGGTGGATAAGCCTCCGGATTCAGGCCGTGGAGTATGCCGATCGTCTCGTCGAGCGACCGGTGGACACTCGTGCTGAGAGGATCCTCGACCGCGGCCATCTGCCGCCACAGCCTGCCGTCGATCCCGCTGTCGTGGCCGTGGTACTCCGTCGCGCACGCCGAGAGCGACGTGATCGACGCCATCACCGCCGCTGCTCTCCACGTTCTGCTGATCGACACCCGGCTCATCCTGCCCGACGCTCCTCGTCAGCGGGCGCGGAGGACCCGCGGGGCCCGGAGGAGGGCGACCGCCGAGAGGCCGAGGGCCAGGAGCTGAGCCAGAGCGACGGGCGCCGAGAGGAGGAGGGCCACGGCCGGGGCGGGCACGTTCCCTCCGCCGAGGGTGACCACGGCCGCGACCGCGAGGTAGCAGGCGTGGAGGGCCGCGCAGGCGAGGGAGACGCGCCACCACGTCGTCCAGCGGGCGAGGAGCGGCGGCAGCGCGATGAGTGCCCAGAGCGCGAGCCTCGGCAGGCCGAGGGCGGTGCCGTTCAGGAGGAGGTCGAGGAGCGCGATCGCGGCGAACGGGCCGGTGAGGACCGCCGCGCCCAGCTGCAGGAGCTTCGAGGGCAGCAGAAGGCTGGGGCGCATCGGACGGCCTGTGCGGGCGTCGTGCTGATCGAGTGCGGCGCGGGCGATCTCGACGGGATCGCCGAAGGAGCGCGCGAGCTCCGACTCGTCGCCCACGGCGTGCTCCGAGGCGTCCTCGAGCAGCTCGCGTCGCGACCGCCGCGGGAGGACCGCCAGTTCGCGGCGCAGCCGGGCGGTGTAGCCGCGGCCGGTCGTGTCCGTGGTGTGCGTCGTCATCAGTGCGTCTCCAGGAGGTCGTCGACGGTGGATCGGAACGGCGCCCAGGCCGCCCGGAACTCCTCGAGCCGCGCGCGGCCTGCGGGAGCGAGGGTGTAGTAGCGCCGCTGTCGTCCGAGGCTCGGATCGGTGAGCTCCGTCGAGACGAGTCCGCTGTCGCGCAGGCGTGAGAGCAGGGGGTAGAGGGTGCCCTCGCCGGCGAGCAGGCCCTTCTCGCTCAGGGTGAGCGCGAGGTCGCGTCCGTACTTCGCCTCGCCCGAGATCGCGGCCAGGACGCAGAACTCGACGACCCCCTTCCGGAGGTTCGTGAGGATCTTCTCCGCGTCCGTCGCCATGCGGACCACTATGCCTTGCGTTGCAAGGCCTGGCAATACCTAGTGTGCGGGAAGCGCGTCCTTCGGGGCGAGACGACCGCAGGGCGATCACAGGCGCCGCTCTGCGGTCCGGGGTACTTTCCTGCGTGTGAACGACAGCGACGAGAAGTTCGGGAGAGGCTGGCGCATCGATCTCGGCGAGCCGCCGGAGAGCGTGTCCGGCGATGTCGTCGACGCTCTCGATAAGGTGTCCGCGGAATTCGCGGCATTCCGGAGCGGGACTTCCGGCGAGGGCGGAGAAAGGGCCGCGGCCCTCCGCGGAGCCGCCCGACTCGGGGCCGGAGAGCACCGGCTCGCCGTCGCCTCGGGGCTGACGCGGGAAGGCGTCCGCGCCTTTCTCGCGGGGGGATGACAAGCCGTCGGAGAGGCGGTTCCCCCGTGCCTCGACAAGCCGGCGCCGAATGAAGAGAAAGGCCTCGAGAAGGCGCGGCATCCGGAGAGATCGGAGACGACGAATGGACGACGAGGAGTGGGCTCGGTACCTTCTCGCGAGGGAGCGCCGAGCACCGACGAATCAGGACGGCGCGACCGCGGAACGCCGTGACGCGATGGTGGCGGCCGTCCTGCGGGAGCTCGACGGGGTCGATCCGTACGGACTCGAGCCGGGTCGCGAGGACGGCGCTCCCCGCGACGAGTACGCGTCTGAGGCGGCCCCGATCGCGAGCATCCTCCTGCGCCGAGGACGGATCACCGGCGAGGAGCTCGACGCCGTCTGGCGGTTCTGGTTCGGCGAGCCGCTGAGCGCCCTGCTCGGCGACGGCTTCGCCCCGCTCTTGGCGCGGCTCGACCGGCTCGCTCCTCCCTCGGCGGAGGACTGACGGGCGTCGGGTTCCGGCGGCGGACCGGCCGCGATCCCGGCGTCCCGTATCGCTCCGCCCAGCTCCGCCTAGCTCCGCCTAGCTCCGCTCGCGGAAGAAGCGGATGAGCTCGCGCAGGGCCGGGAGCGTCGCGCTCTCGGCCTCGGCGTCGTCGAGGTCGTCGAAGGAGGTGCGGAGCCCGGCGGCGTCGGCGTCGGCGGCGGACTCGAACGCCATCGACCACTCCGGGAACAGCCGCTCCCGGATCGGCTCCTCGAGGAGGGTGCGCAGCTGCGCGTGGCGCTCGTCGGCGGCGATGACGGCCATCCGCTCGCGCAGGACCGCGTCCGGCCCCTCGAGCACCTGGAGGAATCGGCCGTCGCGGTGCAGGAGCATGCCGGTCAGGCCGAGGCGCCCGTTGTTCGCGCGGCACTGGGCGAGCAGCGCGGGGAGGTCGGCGTCCGTGAAGCCGGCGGAGGTGCGGCTGGAGTAGACGAGGGAGAGCATGGCGTCCGTTCCGGGTGGGGGAGGCGGGCGCCTCCGCTCCCAGTGGACCACCGACAGCGCCTCCCGCACGGCCACTTCCGCCGGCGGCGGCGGGCTGCTAGAGCTAGCCGACCGTGATCGGAGCGGCGGACGGACGGGTGCCCTGCCGCATCCAGACGAAGAAGCCGACCAGGGTGAACGCGCCGTAGAAGACGTACATCAGCCCCGACGCGTAGTAGCCGGCCGAGAACAGCAGCGGCACGCCGACCAGGTCGACGGCCACCCAGATGAGCCAGAACTCGGTCCAGCCCTTCGCCATGCCGTAGGTGGCGAGGACGGAGCCGACGAAGATCCACGCGTCGCTCCAGACGGGCTCGTAGGAGCCGAGCGCGCGGAATACGGGGGTCAGCACCGCGGTGCCGCCGACCATCCCGAGCACCAGCAGGCCGCGGGTGCGCCACGACGCCCAGCGCGGCTCGATCAGGGTGGCGGCGTCGTCGGGGCGGTGGGTCCACCGGTACCAGCCGTAGACGCTGACCAGGATGAACATCACCTGCCGCCCGGCCTGGCCGAGCAGGTTGACGGGGTTGGGAGTGCCGAACAGGGCGCCCATGAAGACCGTGAACAGCAGCACGTTGCCGATGAGGCCGACGGGCCAGGCCCAGGCCTTCCGCCGCATCCCGCCGAGGGCGCTGAGGAGCCCGAAGACGTTGCCGATGACCTCCCGCCAGAGGACGGTCTGCTCGCCGATGACGATCTGCGCGTCGAACAGCCAGTGCACGAGGTCCACGAGGCCTTCTTCCTGAGTCGGGATGCCGGGTGGTGCAACCCTGCCCCATCCCGGGCCATTCCCGCCGCGGGCTGATGAGGGCGCCGCGCTCGGACCACGCTGGATCCCGCTCCGGGGCGGGGAGCGCGACCGGCGCCCCGCTGTGCCGCCGCGACCGTAGGCTGGCGGGATGACGTCCCGGGTGCGACTCCTGCTGGCCTCGTCGCACCCCGGGCCGACCGTGACGGTCACCGTGCTGGCGACCGTGATCGCGGCGGCGTCCGGGCATCCGCTCGGGCAGGTCGTGCTGGTGGCGCTCGCCGTGCTGCTCGGGCAGCTCTCGATCGGGCTCGCGAACGACTGGATCGACGCCGACCGCGACCGCGCGGTGGGGCGCACCGACAAGCCGGTTGCGCAGGGGCTGATCGGCGTGGGCGCCGTCCGCACCGCCGCACTGGGGACGGCCGCGGCCGCCGTGGTGCTCTCGCTGCTGCTCGGACCGGTCGCCGCGGTCGCGCACCTGGTGCTGGTCGCCGCGGGCTGGGCCTACGACGCGGGGCTCAAGCGCACGGTCTGGTCGGTCGCTCCGTTCGTGGTCGCCTTCGGGCTGCTGCCGGTGGTGGCGGTCGCGGCGGGCGACGGCCGGCTCCCCGCCTGGTGGGCGATCGCGACCGGCGCCGTGTTCGGCGTCGCGATCCACTGCACGAACGTGCTCCCCGACCTGGTCGACGACGAGGCCACCGGGGTCCGCGGCTTCCCCCACCGCCTCGGCCTGCGGCTCTCCGGAGTCGTCGCCTTCGGGTCGCTGGTGGTCGCCGCGCTGCTCGTGCTCGTCGGACAGCTCGTCGGCGACCAGCCGGTGCGCGGGACGGGCGTGGTGCTCGCGGTGCTCGGGACCCTCGCGGTGGTCGTGCTCGCCGCGGCGGGCATCCGCCTGGTGCTGACCGGCCCGCCGACGCGCACCCTGTTCCGGCTGGTGATCGCGGCCTCGCTCGTGCTGGTGGTCGAGCTCGGGCTGGCGGGCGCGCGGCTGGTCGGCTGACCGGCCGCCCTCAGGACCAGCGCATCGCGTAGACGCGGGCGAGCAGGTCCGAGGTCGGCAGGGCGAGGGCGGTGCGGAGGAACGCCTCGCGGCCGCGGTGCGCGAGCGAGCCGAGCGGGCGTCCGAGGGCCATGTTCGCCTCCGCCTGCCGCGCCGCGCGCCGGGCCGCGGTGGTGCGCCGCCGGGCGAAGCCGGGCCAGGGGCCGGCCTCGCCGCGGCGCACGGCACCGGCCAGGAGCGGGGCGAGCTCGGCGGCGTCGAGCCAGCCGAGGTTCATGCCCTGCCCGCCGATCGGACTGATCTCGTGCGCGGCGTCGCCGATGAGCACGACGCGGCCGACGCCCATCCGCTCGGCCTCGCGGCGCCGCACCTGGAAGCCGCTGAGCATCGTGCAGGTCTCCGGGTCGGCGTCGGCGCCCGTCCGGTCGCGGACAGCGGCGGCCAGGGCGCGCGCAGCCTCCTGGTCGGGGGCCTCCTCGGGCCGCCAGGCGGGGGCGCCGAGGGAGCGGTCGGGGCCGCTCAGGGCGACGTACCGGCGCCGACCGCCCGGCAGGGGGAAGGACTCCACCACTCCGGCCGGGCCGACGTCGACCAGCGCGGTGCCGGTGAGACCGCCGGGCTCGGGGTCGGCGAAGTCGCCCATCACGTAGCGGTCCGGGTAGTCGCGGCCGGTGGTGCGGATCCCGAGCAGATCGCGGACGGTGCTCCGGGCGCCGTCGGCCCCCACGACGAAGGCGGCGCGGACGGAGACCGGCTCGCCGCCCGGTCCGATGCCGGTCGCCTCGACGGTGGAGCCGCGGCGGAGCAGGCCGGTCAGCGCGACCCCCGGGCGCAGCGCGTCCGGGGCCGCCGCCTCGAGGCGCTCGCGGAGGATCGCCTCGGTGCGGTGCTGGTCGAGGGTGACGACGTAGGGGTGCGTCGCGGAGGCGCGCGCGAACGAGAGCGTGCCGAGGGTGCGGCCCCGGCTGCGCGCGACGCCCTCGCGGACCCGGGTGGCCTCGGCCAGCACGGGAGCATCGGCGCCGATCGCGGCGAACGCGTCGAGCGACGGCGGATGGATGCCGATCGCCCGCGAGCCGCGCGGCACCGAGGAGCGCCGCTCCCACACCTGCACGTCCACTCCGGCCCGCGCCAGGAGCGCGCCGAGCAGGAGTCCGACCGGACCGCCGCCGACCACGAGCACGTCCGTCTCCGCTGTCACGGGTCGAGCCTAGGGAGCGGCGGCGCGGCGGGCGAGGGGGTGCGCTCGACCGCCGCGCGTGCTCAGGGTGCGAGCGGAGGCGTCAGAGCGCGTCGACGGCGGCGAGGATCTCCTCGGTCTCCGTGCGCGTCGTGTAGTCGACGTGCACGTCCGCCGTGCGGACGATCCGGTCGACGTCGACGACCAGGACGGTCGGGTACGGGACGGCCGGGGTGTCGTCGGCGTTGCTGTCCTTCACGGCGAAGCCGAGCGCGGTGTGCGCCTCCTGCGCCTCGCCGCTGGGGGCGGTGACGATGCCGAGAGCGCTCGCGAGCGTGTTGCCGGGGTCGGAGACGACGGTGAAGCCCAGGTCGCCGTTCGCGACCGCCGCGCGCGACCCGTCGGGGGTCTGCGGGCTGATCGCGACGAGGGCGACTCCGCGCGACGCGAGCTCGGGGGCGAGGGTCTCGTTGTAGTGCTTGAGCGTGATGTTGCAGTACGGGCACCAGGCTCCGCGGTAGAAGACGAGGACGGCCGGGCCCGCGCCGAGGACGTCCGCGAGGTCGACGGTGTCGCCGTCGACGGTCACGACGGAGGCGGCGGGGAGCGCGTCGCCGGCGGTGACGGCTCCGCTCGGGGCGCCGGCGGCGACGAGGTCGTCGCGCTCGCCGGAGAAGACGGCGGCGAGCTCGGGGCCGACCGTCTCGTCGAAGCCGACGGTGAACTCGTCGAGCTGGGTGCGGACGGAGGTGCTGGTCATCGGAAGTCCTTCGGTCGTGACGGTCGTGGTCCCCCGTCCGGGAGCCTAGGCACGCGGGGGACCGGGCGCCGGGCGCCCGTCACGCGGCGTCACACGACGGCCGACGCATGTCGGCCGGCGTGCGTGGGGCCCGGCCCCGTCGCTCCGTCAGTCCGGGGCGACGACCAGCTCGCCGCCGGCGGAGCGCGAGACGCACGGCATGATCCAGCGGTCCTGCTCCTCGGGGGTCAGCACCAGGTCGCGGTGCTCCGCCGTCCCGCCGACGAGGCGCAGGCGGCAGGTGCCGCACGTGCCCGACTCGCAGGAGGAGTCGACGTCGATCCCGGAGGAGCGGAGCGCGGTGAGGAGCGAGCGGTCGGCCGGGACCTCCACGACGGCTCCGGTCGGCTCCCAGACGGCGGCGAAGGGGACGGCCCGGTCGCCGACGGCGTCGACGCCCGCGAAGTCCTCGACGTGGATCCGGCTCGGGCGCCAGTGCATCGTGAGGGCGAGGACCTCGTCGATCAGCGCGGACGGACCGCAGCAGTAGATCCGGGCGTCGTCGTCGGGCTCGGCGACGAGCGGCCAGAGGTCGAGCCGGCCGTGGATCGCACTGTGGTGCACGAGGGAGCCGTCGGCGGAGAACTCGTCGAGCCACGCGGTGTCCTCGGGGGTGCGGCTGAGGTAGACGACCTGCACGGCCGATCCCTGCGCCCGGAGCTCGGCGGCCATCGCGCGGATCGGGGTGACCCCGATCCCGCCCGCGATCAGGAGGTAGCGGGCGGCGGGCCGGAGGGCGAAGGTGTTCGCGGGCGGCGCGGAGGAGAGGACATCGCCGACGCGGACGTCGTCGTGGAGGCTCCGCGATCCGCCCCGACCCCCGGGCTCGCGGCGCACCGCGATCGCGTAGTGCGACGGCTCCGCGGATCCCGGCTCGACGAGGCTGTAGCTGCGGCGCTCGCCGGAGGGGGTCGTGAGCGTGAGGTGCGCGCCGGCGGAGTAGCCGGGCAGCGGGGCGCCGTCCTCGCTCCGCAGCACGAAGCGGGTGACGGCCGGGGTGAGCGCCTCGCGCTCGGCCACCACGAGCCGCAGCTCAGCCACGGAGCACCAGCTCGTCGCCCACGCCGAGCGTGCCGCCGTCGAGGACCTCCGCGTAGACGCCGAGGAGCTCGTGGCCGTAGGTCTCGTGCAGCAGGCGCGGGACGGGCAGGTCGCGCCGACCGGTGCCCGGCTCGACCTCGGTCGCGGCGCACCGCTCGGTGGCCTTCCTGATCCGCAGCCGCAGCCCGCCCGCGGTGAGCTCGCGCCCGAGCAGCTCGAGCTCGCTCCACGCGGGCAGCCCCTCGAGGTGGATGTTCCCGCGGAACCGCAGCGGATCGACGCTCCGGCCGGTGCGCTCGGCGAAATCGCGGACGCTCGCCAGGTTGATCAGCGAGACGTACTCCATCTCGACATCGGAGTTGTGGGCCGTATCGGTGTAGCGGCGCCCCGCGTCCTGGGCGATCACGGGCTCGAAGCCGGGCGGCAGGTCGAGCACGCGGGCGGCGAAGGAGCGCAGTGCGGCCCGGCCGTCCTCCGCGCCGAGGTCGGCGGAGAGGACCCGGTGGCCGCGGACGTCGACGGTGAGCACTCCGCTGTCGGGGTCGAGGTGCGTGGTCAGGCCGGCGAGGCGCGCCTCGGCGACGAGCACGAAGTACTCGCGCTTGGAGATGCCGTGCCGCATGCCGGGCCGGTAGGCGCCGCCGGGGCGGGCGAGGGCGATCGTGCGGTCGAAGGGGACGCCGCGGCCGGCGGTGAGCTCGACGCGGGGGAGCGGCTGCGGGGTCAAGCCCTTCACCGGGTAGACGAAGAGGCCGTCCACGCGTGTCGTCATGCCCCCATCCTGGCGCATCGCCGGGGAGCCGGCAGGGCCGTCGCGGCGCAGGGGAGCGCGAGGGGCCGTGCGGATTTCGCGAGGGCGGATGGAGGGATCCGCTCCGCGGGCCTCGTCAGTACTGGAGTGAGAGGCCGACCAGGGGAGGGACGACGAGCGCGCCCAGCTCGACGATCGCGACGCTCGCGCCGACGCCGAGCGTGACGGCCGAGAGCAGCCGGGCGCGGTCCTTCCGCGCGACGCCGATGACGCCGACGATCGCGGTCGCCGTCGCGAGCACGAGCATCGTGACCCCGAGGGCGGCGAAGAGCGCCCCGATCTGCGTGGTGTCGAAGCCGCCCTGGAACGCGAGGACCGGGATGGCCGTGGTGAGCGCGGTCCGCCCGATCTGCGCGAGGACGAGGACGATCGCGAGGACGAGGCCGACGATGCCGACGACGTCGCGGGGCCGGGGCTGGGGGGCGGTCGGAGTCGCGCTGACGGCAGTGCTCGGCCGCTGGCTGTTCC
>NZ_PSWQ01000016.1:0-77242 GCF_002932915.1 Rathayibacter sp. RFBD1 | reverse complement strand
CCCCTGCACCACCCCGCCACTCGGGAGCCGGGACGCTCCTGAGGCGTCCCGGCTCCCGAGTGGCGGGGTGGTGCAGGGGGGGTGGGGCTGGTGATCCGGGATCAGGAGGCGGCGATCGCCTCGGTGACCGCGGAGCGGGCGTCGGCGGCGCTGTCGGCGGCGAGAGCGAGCTCCGCGTACCGCTTGGCGTCGTCGAGGGTGTGCTCGGCCAGCTCGGCGCGGACGTCGGCGAGAGCCGACGGCGACATCGAGAGGGTGGTGGCGCCGAGTCCGACGAGGACCACGGCGAGCAGCGGGTCGGCGGCGGCTTCTCCGCAGATCCCGACGGGCTTGCCCAGCGCCGCTCCCGCGCGGCCGACCTCGCCGACGAGGCGGAGCACGGCCGGGTGCCACGGGTCCTGGAACGCCGAGACCGTGCCGAGCATGCGGTCGGCGGCGAGCGTGTACTGGGTCAGGTCGTTGGTGCCGATCGAGGCGAAGTCCGCGACTCCGAGGATGCGGTCGGCAAGCAGGGCGGAGGAGGGGACCTCCACCATCACTCCGGCGGTGCGGATGCCGAGCTCCCGCGCCATCGAGGTGAAGTAGCGGGTCTCGTCCACGGTCGCGACCATCGGCGCCATGACCCAGAGGTCGGCGTCGGTCGCGGCATCGGCCTGGGCGAGGGCGGTGAGCTGGTCGCGGAGGATCTGCTCGCTGGCGCGGAGGGCGCGCAGTCCGCGGAGACCGAGGGCCGGATTCTCCTCGTGGTCGTCGTTGAGGAAGCTCAGCGGCTTGTCGGCGCCGGCGTCGAGCGCGCGGACGACGACCTTGCGGCCCGGGAACGCGGCGAGCAGGCGCGTGTACTGCTCCGCCTGCTCGGCGACCGAGGGCGCCTCCTTCGCGTCGAGGAAGAGGAACTCGGTGCGGAACAGCCCCACTCCCTCGGCGCCGAGCTCGACCGCGTTCGCAGCGCCGTCTGCCGAGCCGAGGTTCGCGAGCAGCGGCACGGCGTGGCCGTCGGCCAGCGCGCCGGGGACGACCGGTGCGGCGAGCATCTCGGCGCGCTCGGCGATCGAGGACTTCGCGGCGCCGATCTCGGCGTCCGAGGGGTTCACCGTCACGACGCCGGAGGTGGCGTCGAGGATGACGAGCTGGCCGTCCCGCAGGTCGAGGGCGCCGGTGGTGCCGACGATGGCGGTGATCGACTTCTCCCGGGCGAGGATCGCCGTGTGCGAGGTCGGTCCTCCGTCGCTGGTGATCAGGCCGAGGACCTTCTCGAGGTCGAGCAGCGCCGTGTCGGCCGGAGCGAGGTCGCGGGCGACGAGCACGAACGGCTCGTCCGACTCGGGGACGCCGGGAGCGGCGACGCCGCGGAGGTGCGCCACGACGCGCTGCGAGACGTCGTCGAGGTCGGTCGCGCGCTCGGCCATGTAGCCGCCCATCGCCACGAGCAGGTCGCGGAAGCCGGCGAAGGCCTCGTGCACGGCGCGCTCCGCGGTCTTGCCCCCGGCGATCCGCGCCTTGACGTCGTCCGCGAGGGACGGGTCCTCGGCCATCAGGGCCTGGGCGTCGAGGACGTCCTTCGCCGAGCCGCCGGCCCGCTCGCCTCGGTGGCGGATCGTCGCGGCGGTGGCGGAGAGCGACGAGACGGCGCGCTCCTCCTCCTGAGCGATGCTGCGGGTGCTGGCGGTGTCCTCGGGCTCGGGCAGCGGCTCCGGCATGCGCAGGACCGGCCCGAGGGCGAGCCCGCGTCCCACTCCGGTGCCCTGGAGCTTGGCGGAGGCGTAGGCGGTCTGAGGAGTGGACAGCGTCATGGGTGCTCGTTCCTGTCGTGCGGAGTGCGGGCGGGAGAAGAGGATGCGGGGGGCCGGGAGAGAGCGGGGCGGCGGCGTGGGGCCGGGAGAGGGCGGGGCCGGGTCCCGCAGGCGCCTGATGCGACCCGGTGAGGGTCGCCGTCACGCTCCAGGGGCTGCCGCGGCTACCGGCGCCGTGCGCGCCGGGGCCGGCCGCCTCGCGTGACGCTAGGCGTCACGCGTCGTGGTCGGTGGTGAGGAAGGTCGCGAGCTCCTCGAGCACGGCCTGCTCGTTGTCGCCCTCGACGCTGACGGTGAGCTCGTCGCCGTGCTCGATGCCGAGCGAGATGATCCCGAGGATCGACGCGGCGTTGACCGGGGTCGCGTCGCCCTTGGCGACGAGGACCTTCTGACCCGACTTCGCCGCGGCCTGGCTGAAGAGCGAGGCGGGGCGGGCGTGGAGGCCCTTCGACGATGCAACCTGCACGGTGCGCTCGACCATGAACGTTTCTCCTTGATCCTGCAGTCGCGACTGCATCAGTGGTGCCCGGAGTCGGGCTCGCCCGGACGGACCGGGCGGGTGGAGGAGTCCCCGTCCGCGCCTGCGACGACCGCGCGAGCGGCGAAGAGGACGGGCAGGGTCTCGAGCACGGCATCGGCACCGTGCGCTCCGAAGACATCGGGCGAAAGGAGGGCGGCCGCGGCTCCCACGAGCTCCGCACGGTGGCGGAGTCCGTCGAACTGCGACTCGAGGTGCGGCCCCACGAGGAGGACGTCGGCCTCGGGGAGGGAGTGGTCGAGACCGGTGAGGGTCTCGGAGCGGAACACGGCATCCATGCCGCGCTCCTTCGCGCCCGCTCGCAGCCGGTGGGCCAGGAACGTGCTCGACGCGCCTGCACCGCAGACGATCAGGATCTTCCGCACCTCGTTCGCCTCCTCGCGTCCGGGTCGTGATTCATCCAAGCATCCCCTCGGAGGGGCGGCACCCTCCAGCAGACAATCTTCCGCGGGGGCGGAAGACGGCCCCTTTCGCCCGCGGCGCGGGGGCTCCCGGGCGCGTCGCCGGGGTGATTGACTGACGGGACGTACGACTCGCCGCCCGCGTCCTGCGGGCCCGCGGCAGGGTCGTGGCGCTCCCGGCGCCCGCCCCGACCGCACGCCTGGAGCCTGATGCCTGACAACCGCGAACGACTGCTGGAGTACCTCTCCCGCGCCGACGGCTGGGTGACGGCGCACGAGCTCGCCGACAGGCTCGGAGTCACCACCCGCAGCGTCCGGAGCTACGTCACCGCGGTGAAGGCGCAGGCCGCCCCGCTGGAGCCGGTCGAGTCCTCCGCGAACGGCTACCGGCTCGCGCGCGAGGCGTACGCGGCGTACCTGGAGGCGCAGCGCAGCCGCGACATCGAGCCCGACACCCCGCGCGACCGGCTGTACAGCATCGTCCGCCGCCTGGTCGACTCCGACGAGGGCCTGGACGTCTTCGCTCTCGCCGACGCGCTGTCGGTGAGCGAGTCGACCGTCGACGCCGATCTGCGCCGGGTGAAGGCCCTCGCCGACGAGGCCGGCCTCGGGCTGGTCCGGCGCGGCCCGTCGGTGCGCCTCGAGGGCAGCGAGGAGGCCCGCCGCCGCCTGATCTCCAGAATGTTCCGCGACGAGAGCGCGCAGGGCGTCTTCACGCTCGACGACGTCCAGCGCGAGTTCGCCTCCCCCGGCCTCGGCGCCTTCAAGACCGAGCTGCTGGCCGAGCTCGAGACCCGCGGCTACTACATCAACGACTACGGCGTGAACAGCGTCCTCCTCCACATCGCGATCGCCGTCGACCGCGTCGCCCGGGGCATCGGGGACCCGTCCGGCTCCCGCCCCTCCCCCGCGATCCACGGCGAGCTCGCGGCCCTGCTGGCGGAGCTGGTGGAACGGCACTTCGCGACGCGCCTGACCGACGCCGAGCTCGCCCAGCTCGCGATCCTGATGACGACGCGGGTGGCGACGCCCGGGCAGAACGAGCCGGTCGCCGCCGTGGTCGAGAACTACCTCGACCCGGAGGACCTCGCCGTCGTCCGCGAGCTCGTCGCCGACGTCAACCGCGAGTACCTGGTCGACCTCGACGACGAGGGCTTCATCGTCCGCCTCGCCCTGCACGTGCGCAACCTGATCGCCCGGGCCGCCGAGGGCGGCTACTCCCGCAACCCGCTCACCCGCTCGATCAAGACCAGCTACCCGATGACCTACGAGATCGCGGTGTTCCTGGCGAGCGGGCTGCAGCGCCGGCGAGGCATCGTGGTCAACGAGGACGAGATCGCCTACATCGCCCTCCACGTCGGCTCCTTCCTCGAGCGGGTGTCCCGGCGGGAGGAGCGTCTGTCCTGCGTGATCGTCTGCCCCAACTACTACGACCTCGCTCACATGCTGCGCCTGCGCGTCGAGCGCTCCCTCGGCACCGAGGTGGAGGTGCGCTCGCTGATCACGCGGAGCGACGTCGACTGGGACCGGCTCACCGCCGACCTCGTGATCACCACGATCGACGAGCGCCCCGCGTCCGACGACGTCGTGGTGGTGCAGCCGTTCCTCACCGACCACGACGTCGAGACGGTGCGCCGCGCCATCGCCCGCGTCCGCCGGCACCGCCGCCGCGCGCAGATCAAGGACGAGCTGCTGCAGTTCTTCGACGAGGAGCTGTTCTTCCGCAACGTGCACGCGCGCGACGAGGCGGCGATGATCCGGATGCTGGGCGAGCGGATGATCGCCGGCGGCATCATCGACGAGGACTACGTCGACGGCGCCATCGAGCGCGAGCGGATGAGCTCCACGGCGTTCACCGACAACCTCGCGGTCCCGCACGCGATGGCGATGAGCGCCCGCCGCACCTCCATCGCGATCGTCGTGAACGACACCGCGATGGAGTGGGGCGAGCAGCGGGTGAACGTGATCGCGATGATCGCGTTCGCCTCGGCCGGCCGCAGCACCTTCCAGTCGGTGTTCGACCAGTTCGTCGAGGTGTTCGCCGACCGGGCGGAGGTGCAGCGCCTCATCCGGCGCTCCACGGACTTCGGCGGCTTCATCGAGGAGCTGGTGCGGGTGATCGACAGCTAGCCGACACCCGCACTCCGGGTGGAGCCGGAAGGCGCTGTCGTCCTCCCGCTCCCGCGCTTCGTGGGCGCCCGACGGACCCCCGCCGGGCGCGAGAGGCCACGAGGAGCCTCCTCCGCACCGGATCGGAGGAGCTCCGCGTTGGGGCCTCTAGGCGAAGGGCGTCGGCACGATCCCGTAGGGGGCGAGGCCGGCCGCGCCGCCGTCGGCGAGCGTGGTGACCCAGATGCCGTCGTGGTGAACGGCGACGGAGTGCTCCCAGTGGGCGGCCATGCTGCTGTCCTCGGTCGCGACCGTCCACTCGTCCTCGCGGACGAAGGTCTCGGCGCTGCCCGCGGTGACCATCGGCTCGATCGCGACGACGAGTCCCGGCTTCACCTCGGGGCCGCGCTGGCGCACCCGGTAGTTGAAGACCGGCGGAGCCTCGTGCATGGTGCGCCCGATGCCGTGGCCGATGTAGTCGGTGAGGATGCCGTAGACGCGGCCCGAGCGCTCGGCCTCGTCCTCGATGTACTCCTCGATCGCCGCGCCGACCTCGTTGAGGTGACGGGCGGAGGCGAGAGCGGCGATCCCCCGCCAGAGGGATCCCTCCGTCACCCGCGAGAGCTCGGCGCGTGCCGCGACCTCCTCCGGGCGGGAGGGATCGGGCAGGACCACCGTCATCGCGGAGTCGCCGTTCCAGCCGTCGATCTCGGCGCCGCTGTCGATGGAGACCAGGTCGCCCGGCTCGAGCACGCGCCCGCCGGGGATGCCGTGGACCACCTCGTCGTTGACCGAGGCGCAGATCGTGTGCCGGTAGCCCGGGACGAGCTGGAAGTTCGAGTGGCCGCCGAGCGCGACGATCGCCGCCTCGGCGATCGCGTCGAGCTCGAGCGTCGTGACGCCCGGGCGGATCGCGGTGCGGACCGCATCGAGCGAGGCGGCCGTGGCGAGTCCCGGAGCGAGCATCGACCGCAGCTGCGCGGGCGTCTTGTAGAGCGAGGAGCGGAACGCCACGGCTCAGGCGGCCGGCGTGTCGAGGCGGCCCACGCGGTGGCCCTCGAGGGCGACGACGATCCGCTCGGTCACCTCGTCGACCGGCCCGAGGCCGTCGACCACGACCACGAGCCCGCGGGCCGCGTAGACGTCGATGAGCGGAGCGGTCTGCTCCTCGTAGAGCGCGAGTCGGCGCCGGATGACGTCCTCGGTGTCGTCGCTGCGCCCCTGCTCGAGCGAGCGCTTGAGAAGGCGGCCGACGACCTCGTCGGGATCGGCCGTCAGCTGGACGACCGCGTCGAGCCGGTTGTCGTCCGCGGCGAGGATGCGGTCGAGCTCGTCGACCTGCTCCGTGGTGCGCGGATAGCCGTCGAGCAGGAACCCGGTCGACGCGTCCGCCTCCTGGAGGCGGTCGTGCACGATCGCGTTGGTCAGCTCGTCCGGCACGTAGCGCCCGTTGTCGAGGTAGGCCTTCGCCTGGAGACCGAGCTCGGTCTCGTTGGCGACGTTCGCGCGGAAGATGTCCCCGGTGGAGATGGCGGGCACCCGGAGGATGTCGCTCAGCCGAGCGGCCTGGGTCCCCTTGCCTGCGCCGGGAGGGCCGATCAGCAGGAGACGGAAGCCGATCGGATGCGACGTCATCGGAGGAGTCCTTCGTAGTGGCGCTGCTGCAGCTGGGAGTCGATCTGCTTCACCGTCTCCAGGCCGACTCCGACGATGATCAGGATGGACGTGCCGCCGAAGGGGAAGTTCTGGTTCGCACCGACCAGCGCGAGGGCCACGAGGGGCACGAGCGCGATGAGGCCGAGGTAGACCGATCCGGGCAGCGTCACCCGGGTGAGCACGTAGTTGAGGTACTCGGCGGTCGGGCGGCCGGCGCGGATGCCGGGGATGAAGCCGCCGTAGCGCTTCATGTTGTCGGCGACCTCGTCCGGGTTGAAGGTGATCGCGACGTAGAAGTAGGTGAAGCCCACGATCAGGAGGAAGTACAGCGCCATGTAGAGCGGGTGATCGCCCTTGGTGAGGTAGTTCGTGATCCAGGTGACCCAGACCGGGGCCTCCTGGCCAGCGGCGGGCTGGTTGAACTGCGCGATGAGCGCGGGCAGGTACAGCAGCGACGAGGCGAAGATGACGGGCACGACGCCGGCCATGTTGACCTTGATCGGGATGTAGGTGTTGTTGCCGCCGTAGGTGCGGCGGCCGACCATCCGCTTGGCGTACTGCACGGGGATCCGCCGCTGCGACTGCTCCACGAAGACCACGGCGACCACGAGCACGAGGCCCACGCCGAGGACGAGGAGGAAGGTCTCGAAGCCGCGCGACTGCGCGATCGACCACAGGGAGGTGGGGAACTGGGCGGCGATCGAGGTGAAGATCAGCAGCGACATGCCGTTGCCGATGCCGCGCTCGGTGATGAGCTCGCCCATCCACATGATGATCCCGGTGCCCGCGGTCATGGTGATGACCATGAGGAGGATGGAGTACCACTCGTCGGTGATGATGAGCGCCGAGCACTCCGGGACGCCGGAGTTGCCGAAGAGGGCGCCCGAGCGGGCGACGGTGATCAGCGTCGTCGACTGGAGGACGCCGAGCGCGATGGTGAGGTACCGCGTGTACTGGGTGAGCTTGCCCTGACCGGACTGCCCCTCCTTGTACAGGGTCTCGAAGTGAGGGATGACCACGCGCAGCAGCTGCACGATGATCGACGCCGTGATGTACGGCATGATCCCGAGCGCGAAGATCGACAGCTGGAGCAGTGCTCCACCGCTGAAGAGGTTCACGAGCTCGTAGAGACCCGAGGTGCCCTGGTTGCCGGCGAGACAGGCCTGCACGGCGCTGAAGTCGACGAACGGAGCAGGGATGAAGGATCCCAGCCGGAAGATCGCCACGATCGCGAGGGTGAAGCCGATCTTGCGGCGGAGGTCGGGGGTGCGGAAGATCCGCGCAACGGCGCCAAACACTACCTAAGGTCTCCTGCTCAATTCTGTGGTGCGGGATACAGGTCGAGCTTGCCACGCGCTCCCGGAGGGAGTCGGCGTGGCAAGCTCGACCGACAAGCTGCTGGTGCTACTTGATGGATCCGCCCGCAGCGACGATCTTCTGCTCGGCAGAGCTGGAGACCTTGTCGACCGCGACGTTCAGCTTAACCGCAATGTCGCCGTCCCCGAGGACTTTGACCTTCTCGTTCTTGCGGACAGCACCCTTGGCGACCAGGTCGCCGATGGTGACGTCGCCGCCCTGGGGGTAGAGCTCCGCGAGAGCGGACAGGTTCACGACCTGGTACTCGACCCGGAACGGGTTCTTGAAGCCGCGGAGCTTCGGGGTGCGCATGTGCAGCGGCATCTGCCCACCCTCGAAGCCGACTCGCACCTGGTAGCGGGCCTTGGTGCCCTTGGTGCCGCGACCGGCGGTCTTTCCCTTGGAGCCCTCACCGCGACCCACGCGGGTCTTGGCCTTCTTGGCTCCGGCAGCGGGGCGGAGGTGGTGGACCTTGAGCACGTGCTCCTTGGTCGCCGGCGCCGCCGCGCCCTTCGTGGTGGTCGCCTGCGCGGGAGTCGTGGACTCCGCGGCGGCGGCCTTCTTCGTCTCAGCCATTAGTCAATCTCCTCGACCTTCACCAGGTGGGCGACGGTCTTCACGTATCCGCGGTTCTGGGCGTTGTCCTCGCGGACGACGCTCTGACCGATCTTCCTGAGGCCGAGCGAGCGCAGCGTGTCGCGCTGGTACTGCTTCTCGCTGACCTTCGACTTGATCTGGGTCACCTTGAGCTGGGCCATCAGGCACCTGCCTTCGCGTTGGACGCGGCGGCGAGGGCGTCGGCCTCGGCACGGACGAGACGTGCCGGCGCGACCTGGTCGAAGTCGAGACCACGACGAGCGGCGACGGCGCGCGGCTCCTCGAGCTGCTTCAGAGCCTCGACGGTCGCGTGGACGATGTTGATGGTGTTCGACGAGCCGAGCGACTTGCTCAGGACGTCGTGGATGCCGGCGCACTCGAGGACGGCGCGGACGGGACCGCCGGCGATGACACCGGTACCCGCGGCGGCGGGGCGCAGGAGCACCACACCGGCGGCGGCCTCACCCTGGACGGGGTGCGGGATGGTCGAGGCGACGCGGGGGACGCGGAAGAAGTTCTTCTTCGCCTCCTCGACGCCCTTGGAGATGGCGGTCGGGACCTCGCGGGCCTTGCCGTAGCCGACGCCCACCAGTCCGTTGCCGTCTCCGACGACCACGAGCGCGGTGAAGCTGAAGCGACGGCCGCCCTTGACGACCTTCGACACGCGGTTGATGGTCACGACGCGCTCGAGGAACTGGCTCTTCTCGGCGTCACGGCCACCGCGATCGCGGCCACCCTGGTTGCGGTCGCGGCCGCCGCGGCGGGGCTCACGAGCCTCCTGCTGCGGCTGCGTGGACGCAGCGGTCTCGACGGGGGCCTCCGACACAGCGGCGACCTCGGGTTCCTTGTTCTCTGCGGCGCTCACAGGTTGAGCCCTGCCTCTCGTGCTCCATCGGCGATCGCGGCGACGCGACCGGCGTACTTGTTGCCTCCGCGGTCGAAGACGACCGCCTCGACACCGGCGTTCTTGGCGCGCTCGGCGACGAGCTCGCCGACCTTGCGGGCCTTGGCGGTCTTGTCGCCGTCGAACACGCGCAGGTCGGCCTCGAGGGTCGACGCCGACGCGAGGGTGCGGCCCTGAGCGTCGTCGACGACCTGCACGAAGACGTGGCGGGCCGAGCGGTTGACGACGAGGCGGGGGCGCTCGGCGGATCCGACGACCTTCTTGCGCAGACGGTCGTGACGACGACCGCGCGCAGCGGACTTGCTCTTTCCTCTGGTTCCGAGTCCCATGATCACTTACCGCTCTTTCCGGCCTTGCGGCGAACGACCTCGCCGGCGTAGCGCACGCCCTTGCCCTTGTAGGGCTCGGGCTTGCGGATCTTACGAATGTTGGCGGCCACCTCACCGACGGCCTGCTTCGAGATGCCGTGCACGGTGAGCTTGTTGTTGCCCTCGACCGTGAACGAGATGCCCGCGGGCGGGGTGACGACGACCGGGTGCGAGAAGCCGAGCGCGAACTCGATGTCCGAGCCCTTCGCCAGCACGCGGTAACCGGTTCCGACGACCTCGAGGCCCTTGGAGTAGCCCTGCGTGACACCGATGATGTCGTTCGCGATGAGCGTGCGGGTGAGGCCGTGGAGCGAGCGCGACTCGCGCTCGTCATCGGGACGCGAGACCAGCACCTGGCCGTTCTCGACGGACACCTGGATGGGGCTGGCGACCGAGACGGTCAGCTCGCCCTTGGGGCCCTTGACGGTCACAGCGGATCCGGCGACGGAGACGTCGACGCCCGCCGGGATCTCGATGGGGAGTCTTCCAATACGCGACATGAGGGGTTACCACACGTAGGCGAGGACTTCCCCACCCACGCCCTTCTTCTCGGCCTGGCGGTCGGTCAGGAGACCGCTCGAGGTGGACAGGATGGCGACGCCGAGGCCGCCGAGCACGGTGGGGATCTCGGCCGACTTCGCGTACACGCGGAGTCCGGGCTTCGAGACCCGCTTGATGCCGGCGATCGAGCGCTCGCGGTTCGGGCCGTACTTGAGGGAGATGGAGAGCGTCGTGCCGACGCGCGCCTCCTCGACCTTCCAGTCGGCGATGTAGCCCTCGGTCTTGAGGATCTCGGCGATGTTCGCCTTGAGCTTCGAGCCCGGGAGGGTGATGGAGTCGTGGTGCGCGGAGTTCGCGTTACGGATTCTGGTCAGCAGATCTGCGACCGGATCAGTCATGGTCATGGCTGATGGTGCCTTTCTCGCCTGGTTTCGGCACCCTTTACAAGAGTGACGACCTGTGGTGTGGGACGGCGCCGACGACGTCGACGCCCATGCGGCCGCGCGAACGCAGGCCAACGAGCCATGCTACATGGCCGAGGTCCTGCGGTCGAGGGCCGATCGTGCACGGGATCCGGGGATCCCGCGTGGCGCCCGCCGCCGGCTCCGGACGGACCGGTCCGGCGGCGGACGCACGACGAGGCCGGAGGACGGTTCGCACCGTCCCCCGGCCTCGAGGCTTGCTGCTTACGCGTTGTCCGACGACTTGAACGGGAAGCCGAGCTGCTTGAGCAGCGCGCGACCCTCGTCGTCGGTCTTGGCGGTGGTCACGACGGTCACGTCGAAGCCGCGGACGCGGTCGATGCGGTCCTGGTCGATCTCGTGGAAGATCGACTGCTCCGTGATGCCGAAGGTGTAGTTGCCGTTGCCGTCGAACTGGCGGTCCGACAGCCCGCGGAAGTCGCGGATGCGGGGCAGCGCCACCGAGAGCAGGCGGTCCAGGAACTCCCAGGCGCGGTCGCCCCGGAGGGTGACGTGAGCGCCGATGGCCTGACCCTCGCGCAGCTTGAACTGCGCGATGGACTTGCGGGCCTTGGTGACCTGCGGCTTCTGACCGGTGATGGCGGTGAGGTCCTTGACCGCGCCGTCGATGATCTTGCCGTCGCGGGCGGCCTCACCGACACCGGTGTTGACGACCACCTTGACCAGGCCGGGGACCTGGTGGACGTTGCCGAAGCCGAACTGCTCCTTGAGAGCGGGGATGATGTCGGCCTGGTACTTGGCCTTGAGCCGCGGCTGAACCTTCGCAGCCACTGCGGTGGTGTCAGTCATTACAGTTCCTCACCCGACGCCTTCGCGTAGCGCACGCGAACGGTCTTGGTCACGCCGTCCTTGGTGACGGCCACGTTGCGGTGGCCGACCCGGGTCGGCTTCTTGGTCTTCGGGTCGACGAGCGCGACGTTGGAGATGTGGATCGAGGCCTCGACGGTCTCGATGCCGCCCTCCTTCGAGCCGCGCTGCGTCTGGCCGACGCGGACGTGCTTCTTGACGAAGTTCACGCCCTCGACGACGACGCGGTTGCGCTCGACCAGCACCTCGAGGACCTTGCCCTGCTTGCCGCGGTCTCCACCGCGGGCCTGGGTAGCGCCCGAGATGACCTGGACGAGGTCACCCTTCTTGATCTTGGCCATGACTAGATAACCTCCGGTGCCAGCGAGACGATCTTCATGAACTTCTTGTCGCGGAGCTCGCGACCGACCGGTCCGAAGATGCGGGTGCCACGGGGGTCCCCGTCGTTCTTGAGGATGACGGCGGCGTTCTCGTCGAACTTGATGTACGAGCCGTCGGCGCGACGGGTCTGCTTGATGGTGCGGACGATGACGGCCTTGACCACGTCGCCCTTCTTCACGTTGCCACCGGGGATCGCGTCCTTGACGGTGGCGACGATGATGTCACCGAGGCCCGCGTAGCGGCGGCCGGAGCCTCCGAGGACGCGGATGGTGAGGAGCATCTTGGCGCCGGTGTTGTCGGCGACCTTGACTCGGGATTCTTGCTGAAGCATGTGTCTCTCCTGCTAACTCAAGTAGGCCGCGGCCTACTTGGCCTTCTCGAGGATCTCGACCAGGCGCCAGCGCTTGGTGGCGCTGAGGGGACGGGTCTCGCTGATGACGACGGAGTCGCCGATGCCGGCGGAGTTCAGCTCGTCGTGGACCTTGACCTTGGACGTACGGCGGATGACCTTGCCGTACAGCGGGTGCTTCACCCGGTCCTCGACCTCGACGACGATGGTCTTGTCCATCTTGTCGCTGGTGACGTAGCCGCGACGGGTCTTGCGGTATCCGCGAGCGCCCGCCTCCTTCACGTCGTGGGCGGCCGACTCGTGGCCGGCGCTGTCATTGACGGTTGCCATTACTTGGCCTCCTCGTTCGACTCGGTCGCCTCGACCTCGGCCTTGGCGGCCTTCTTGGTCTTGGGCTTCTTCTCCGCCTTGGCCGGGGCCTCGACGGGTGCGGGGGTGGCGCGGATGCCCAGCTCGCGCTCACGGATGACCGTGTAGATGCGGGCGATGTCGCGCTTGACGGCACGCAGGCGGCCGTTGGTGTCCAGCTGACCGGTGGCCGACTGGAAGCGGAGGTTGAACAGCTCCTCCTTGGCCTTCTTCAGCTCGGTGACGAGACGCTCGTCCTCGTAGGTGTCGAGCTCGGCGGGGGCGAGCTCCTTGGATCCGATCGCCATTACGCGTCTCCCTCCTCGCGCTTGATGATGCGTGCCTTGAGGGGCAGCTTGTGGATGGCACGGGTCATGGCCTCACGAGCGAGCTGCTCGTCGACGCCGGCGACCTCGAAGAGGACGCGACCCGGCTTGACGTTCGCGACCCACCACTCCGGCGAGCCCTTACCGGAACCCATGCGGGTCTCGGCGGGCTTCTTGGTGAGCGGACGGTCGGGGTAGATGTTGATCCACACCTTTCCGCCGCGCTTGATGTGACGCGTCATCGCGATACGAGCGGACTCGATCTGACGGTTGGTCACGTAGGCGGGGGTGAGGGCCTGGATGCCGAACTCACCGAACGACACCTTGGTGCCACCGGTGGCCTGGCCGGACCGGCCCGGGTGGTGCTGCTTGCGGTGCTTGACTCGACGCGGAATCAACATGGTTATGCCTCAACTCCTGCTGCGACGGGCGCCTCGCTCTGCTGGCGGGGTGCACGGCGCGGACGGTCGCTGCGCTCGGGGCGCGACGACTTGCTGTTCGCCTGCTCGCGGGCGAGCTCCTTGTTGGTGATGTCGCCCTTGTAGATCCAGACCTTCACGCCGATGCGGCCGAAGGTGGTCTTCGCCTCGTAGAAGCCGTAGTCGATGTTCGCGCGGAGGGTGTGCAGCGGCACGCGTCCCTCGCGGTAGAACTCCGAGCGGCTCATCTCGGCGCCGCCGAGGCGGCCGGAGACCTGGATGCGGACGCCCTTGGCGCCGGCGCGCTGAGCACCCTGCAGGCCCTTGCGCATCGCGCGGCGGAAGGCCACGCGGGCGGAGAGCTGCTCGGCGATGCCCTGGGCGACCAGCTGCGCCTCGGCCTCGGGGTTCTTGACCTCGAGGATGTTCAGCTGGATCTGCTTGCCCGTGAGCTTCTCGAGGTCGGCGCGGATGCGCTCGGCCTCGGCGCCGCGGCGGCCGATCACGATGCCCGGGCGGGCGGTGTGGATGTCGACGCGGACGCGGTCACGGGTGCGCTCGATCTCGATGCGGGCGACGCCCGCACGGTCGAGCTGCGTGGCGAGGAGTCGGCGGATCTTGACGTCCTCGGCGAGGTAGTCGCTGTACCGCTGGCCCTTCTTGGTGCTGTCGGAGAACCAGCGCGACACGTGGTCGGTGGTGATTCCCAGACGGAAACCGTAGGGGTTTACTTTCTGACCCATTACTTGGTCCCCTCCTCAGGAGTGGCCAGCACGACGGTGATGTGGCTGGTGCGCTTGTTGATGCGGAAGGCACGACCCTGAGCACGGGGCTGGAATCGCTTGAGGGTGGTTCCCTCATCGACGAAGGCGCGGGACACGATCAGGTCCTGGTCGTCGAGGTACTCGTTCGAGGCATCGGCCTTGACGCGAGCGTTGGCCATCGCCGAGGCGACGAGCTTGTAGACGGGCTCGGACGCACCCTGCGGCGCGAACTTCAGGATGGCCAGTGCCTCCTGAGCCTGCTTCCCGCGGATCAGGTTCACGACACGGCGAGCCTTCTGGGGGGTGACGCGGATGTGTCGCACGCGTGCGATCGACTCCACCATTTCTCTCCTCCTTCTCGTCGCCGCGTCAGCGGCGACGGCCCTTCTTGTCGTCCTTCTCGTGACCGCGGAAGGTCCGAGTGGGGGCGAACTCGCCGAGCTTGTGGCCGACCATGGTCTCGGTCACGAACACGGGGATGTGCTTGCGACCGTCGTGGACCGCGATGGTGTGACCCAGCATCGCCGGGATGATCATCGAACGGCGCGACCAGGTCTTGATGACGTTCTTGTTGCCGGCTTCGTTGGCCGTGAACACCTTGCGGAGCAGGTGGTCGTCAACGAAGGGGCCCTTCTTGAGACTGCGAGGCATCTTCTACAACTCCTACTTGCGCTTCTTACCGGCGGTGCGGCGGCGAACGATGAGCTTGTCGCTCTCCTTGTTGGGGCGACGGGTGCGTCCCTCGGACTGGCCCCACGGGCTGACCGGGTGGCGTCCACCGGAGGTCTTGCCCTCTCCACCACCGTGCGGGTGGTCGACCGGGTTCATCGCGACACCGCGGACGGTCGGGCGGACGCCCTTCCAGCGCATGCGGCCGGCCTTGCCCCAGTTGATGTTCGACTGCTCGGCGTTGCCGACCTCGCCGATCGTGGCGCGGCAGCGCGCGTCGACGTTGCGGATCTCGCCCGACGGCAGGCGGAGCTGCGCGTAGGGGCCGTCCTTGGCGACGAGGCGGACCGAGGTGCCGGCCGAGCGGGCGAGCTTGGCGCCGCCTCCCGGCTTGATCTCGATGGCGTGGATGACCGTACCGGTCGGGATGTTGCGCAGCGGCAGGTTGTTGCCGGGCTTGATGTCGGCGCCGGCGCCCGACTCCACGACGTCGCCCTGCGAGAGCTTGTTCGGGGCCAGGATGTAGCGCTTGGTGCCGTCCACGAAGTGGAGCAGCGCGATGCGCGCCGTGCGGTTGGGGTCGTACTCGATGTGAGCGACCTTGGCGTTGACGCCGTCCTTGTCGTTGCGACGGAAGTCGATCAGACGGTACTGGCGCTTGTGGCCACCACCGATGTGACGCGTCGTGATGCGGCCGGAGTTGTTGCGGCCACCGGTCTTGGACAGCGGGCGCAGGAGCGACTTCTCGGGCGTCGAGCGGGTGATCTCGGCGAAGTCGGCAACGCTGGAGCCGCGGCGACCGGGGGTCGTGGGCTTGTACTTACGAATAGCCATTGTCTGTTTCCTCTACGCTTCTTCGGCTCAGCCGACGCTCGTGAAGATGTCGATGGAGCCGGACTTCAGCGTGACGATCGCGCGCTTGGTGTCCTTGCGCTTGCCGGTGCCGAACTTCGTGCGGCGGGTCTTGCCCTGGCGGTTCAGCGTGTTGATCGACGCGACCTCGACGCCGAAGATCTTCTCGATGGCGAGCTTGATCTCGGTCTTGTTCGAACGCGGGTCGACCACGAAGGTGTACTTGCCCTCGTCGATCAGGCCGTAGGACTTCTCCGAGACCACCGGGGAGATGATGACGTCGCGGGGGTCCTTGTTGAACGCGGCGGACTGGCTCATGCGTTCACCTCTTCCTTGTTGGACTCGACGCCCGACTTGGCCGCGATGAACGCGTCGAGCGCGCCCTTCGAGAACACGATGTCGTCGGAGACGAGCACGTCGTACGCGTTGAGCTGGTCGGCCGGCAGGATGTGCACGAACGGCACGTTGCGGAGCGAGAGCTCGGCGATGTAGTCGTCGCGCTCGAGCACCACGAGGACGTTGCGCGACACCGAGAGGGCGTCGAGCAGGACGAGGACGTCCTTGGTCCGGGGGGTGTCGCCGAGGGCGAGGGACTCGACCACGTGGATGCGGGCACCGCGGGCGCGGTCCGAGAGAGCACCGAGCAGAGCCGCGGCGATCATCTTCTTGGGGGTGCGCTGCGCGTAGCTGCGGGGGGTCGGTCCGTGGACCACGCCACCACCGGTCATGTGCGGGGCGCGGATCGAGCCCTGACGAGCGCGACCGGTTCCCTTCTGCTTGAACGGCTTGCGACCGGCTCCGGAGACCTCACCGCGGTTCTTCGTCTTGTGGGTTCCCTGGCGCGCCGCGGCGAGCTGGGCCACGACGACCTGGTGGATGAGGGGGATGTTGGTCTGGACGTCGAAGAGCGCGGCGGGGAGCTCGACCGAGCCCGCCTTCTGGCCCTTGACGTCGATGATGTCGACAGAGGTAGCCATGGAACTACGCTCCCTTCACGGCGTTGCGAACGAACACGAGGCGACCGCGGGCACCGGGGACGGCGCCCTTGACGAGCAGCAGGCCCTTCTCGGCGTCGACGGAGTGCACCTTGAGGTTGAGCACGGTGACGCGCTCGCCACCCATGCGACCGGCCATGCGCATGCCCTTGAAGACACGGCTGGGGGTCGAGGAGGCGCCGATGGAGCCGGGCTTGCGGTGGTTGCGGTGCGAACCGTGCGAAGCCGAGACGCCCTTGAAGTTGTGACGCTTCATGACACCGGCGAAGCCCTTGCCCTTGCTGGTGCCGACGACGTCGACCTTGGTGCCGGCCTCGAAGACGGCGTCCACGGTCAGCTCCTGGCCGGCCGAGTAGTCGGCGGCGTCGGAGGTGCGGACCTCGGTGAGGTGGCGGCGGGGGGTGACGCCCGCGGCGTCGAAGTGACCGGCGGCGGGCTTGTTCACCTTGCGCGGGTCGATCGCACCGGCGGCGAGCTGGACGGCGGTGTAGCCGTCCTTCTCCTCCGTGCGGACCTGGGTCACGACGTTGGGGCTGATCTCGATGACGGTGACCGGCACGAGCTTGTTGTTCTCGTCCCAGACCTGGGTCATTCCGAGCTTGGTGCCGAGGAGGCCCTTGCTGGTCTTCAGCGTGGGGGAAACAGTGACAGACATGGTGGCACTCCTCCTTAGAGCTTGATCTCGATGTTGACGTCGGCCGGCAGGTCGAGGCGCATGAGCGAGTCGACGGCCTTGGGCGTCGGGTCGATGATGTCGATGAGGCGCTTGTGGGTGCGCATCTCGAAGTGCTCGCGGCTGTCCTTGTACTTGTGGGGAGAACGGATCACGCAGACCACGTTCTTCTCGGTCGGCAGCGGCACGGGGCCGACCACCGTTGCACCGGCACGGGTGACCGTGTCGACGATCTTGCGCGCCGACGTGTCGATGACCTCGTGGTCGTACGACTTCAGTCGGATGCGGATCTTCTGTCCCGCCATGTGTGATCTCTCACTCTCTTGTTATTGCGTCGTACGCGACTCCCCCGGCCGGAGCCGGACTCGTCTCGCATTGGACGCGCTCGCGAAGGAACTCCGGTGACCCGGAAAAGTGCAACCAGTGTTCTTCTGTCAAAAGCACCGCACCCCTGAGGCGCTCCGATCGGCGTGCAGAACGCACGACGCACGGAGAACCCGTTGAGATGTCGGTTGTTGTCGTTCTGCTACCCGCCGCCTCGACGTCGCATCCGCGTGGCCGCCCTCTCGGGTCGAGCCTCCGCGATGCCGTCTCGGCACTGCCTGGCAGTGTCCCCCTCCGAGCAGCACGCCGCCCGAGAGGAAATTTTGAACTAGAAGAGTCTCCCACAGATGCCCCACCCCTGCAACCCGGGCGTGTCGCGCCGGAGGACTCCTCCGCGAGCACGTCGTGACGGTCCTGGGGAGCCGGTCGCTCCGAGCAGCAGCGAGGGTCGGAGCGCCTTCCCCGCTACTCGAAGAGCAGCGCCCGGACGGCGGTCTCGGCCGACGCGGGGCGCGACGCGTCGATGGTCTCGCCGGCGCGGAAGTGGTCCAGCAGCCGCGGGTCGACGTAGCTGGCGCGGGCGACCGTCGGCGTGTTCCCGAGCACGTCCGAGGCGTCGCGCATCGCCTGGGCGATCGCGGAGTTCCGAGCGCGCTGCGTGGCCTGCGGGCCCGACTTCGCCAGGCTCAGCGCGGCCGCGACCGTGCCGTGCAGAGTGCGGAAGTCCTTCGCCGTGAAGTCGTCGCCGGCGCGCTCGCGCACGTAGTCGTTGATCTCGGGCGCCGAGATCGGCCGCCACTCCCGCCCGTCCTTCCAGGCGAGCAGGCGGGCGTTCGGCCCGCGACGCTTGAGAGCACGGACGACGCGCGAGAGGTCGTGGTCGAGGATCTCGCTCGTCCACGCCTGATGGCTCTTCCCGGGGAAGGCGAGGGCGACCCGGTCCCCGTGGGTCGTGGCGTGCGCGCACAGGAGCGTCGAGAGGCCGATGCTGCCGTGCTCCTTCGCGTACCTCTCGCTGCCGACGCGGAGCGATCCGGTGTCGAGCATCCGGAAGGCGGTGGCCAGCGCGCGCTCGCGGCTGGGTCCGTCCGAGCGGAGGGCGATGGTCACGGCCCGGCGCGCCCCGGGCAGAGCCTCCGCGAGCCGCAGCGCCCGGTCGAACTTGATCCGGTCCTTCTGCTCGCGCCAGGTCGGATGGTAGATGTACTGGCGGCGGCCGGCGGAGTCGACGCCGGTGGCCTGGATGTGCCCGTTGGGGTACGGGGCGATCCAGACGTCCGTCCAGGCCGGCGGGATGCCGAGATGGTCGAAGCGCGCGCGCAGCTCCTTGTCGGCGACGGTCGCGCCCTTCGGGTCGCGGTAGCTGAAGCCGGAGCCCGCGCGCACCCGGGTGTAGCCGCGCCCGCTCGAATCGGTCCTGCGGAGTCGTTGCGCGCGAGTGTCAGCCATCGATCCGACGATAGGACGGCGGATCCGAGGCCCGCACCCGCTTGACGACGGGGAGGAGCAGTCGGACGGCAGCCGCTACTCGTTGCCGATCCGCTTGTCGGCCTGGCGCTTCAGGTCCTCGATGCGGTCGTCGTACTTGCCGTTGGTGAGGCGGCTGGCGATCTCGCCCGCCTTCTCGAGGGTCTGGTCGGAGACCTGCTCGGCCTTCTCGCTCCGCAGCGCGTCCTGGGCCTTCCGGCTGTTGAGCAGTTCGCCGGCCTGGCGTCCGAGCTTCCCGAGATCCACGATGATGCCTCCTTGTAAACGCGCACAGGGCGGCGCGTGCCTCAGTGTGGCGCTCCCGGCTGGGGGAACGGTGCGGGCGCGCCGGTCAGCCGGCCAGTGCGATCACCTGCTCCGCTGCGTCTGCCAGGGCGCGGCCGTAGGAGGGACCGTGACCGGCGGCGTGGACGGCGAGCGGGTGCAGCTGGTGGAGTGGCACCCGCTCCTCGTAGCCGGCCCCCAGCGGATGCTGGTCGCGGTAGCCCTCGAGGACGGCGTCGAGGTGCGGAGCACCGAAGAGGGCCAGCATCGCCAGATCGGTCTCGCGGTGTCCCCCGTGAGCGGCGGGGTCGATCAGGACGGCGCCGTCCGCCGTCCAGAGCACGTTGCCGGTCCAGAGGTCCCCGTGGATCCGGGCGGGCCCCGCACCGTCGTCGAAGGCACCGGCCGCCACCCGGCCCAGAGCCTGCTCGACGAGCCGCGACTCGGCTGCCGTGAGGTTGTCCGCCTCCACGGCGGGGCCGAGGAACGGCCGCACCCGCTGCTCCGCGTAGAAGCGCCCCCACGAGTCGTCCGGGCGGCACGGCATCCCGCGGCGGCCGATGTAGGCGGGGCCGGTCCATCCCGGGGGCGGCGCTCCGAACGCCGCGGCTCCGGCGTCGTGCGTCCGGGCGAGCGCGGCGCCGAGAGCCCGAGCCGACTCGGCCGAGGGACGCACGGAGCGGATCTCCTCCAGCTCGATGCGCCCGGGCGACACCCTCTCCACCCCGACACAGCGCGCACCGCCGTCCGCCTCGCGCAGCCAGTCCAGGCCGGCCGCCTCCCACTCGAAGAACTGCGGGAGGGCACGGGGGTCGCTCTTCACGAAGGGCATGCCGCCACGCTAGCCGGGCGTCCCCGGGAACGACGAGAGGGGCCGCCCGCCGAAGCGGACGACCCCTCTCGAGAGATCGGTAGGACGGACCTACTTGATGATCTTGGTGACCGTACCGGCACCCACGGTGCGTCCACCCTCACGGATGGCGAAGCCGAGGCCCTCCTCCATGGCGATCGGCTGGATCAGCGCGACCGTCATGTCGGTGGTGTCGCCGGGCATGACCATCTCGGTGCCCTCGGGCAGCGTGATGACGCCGGTGACGTCGGTGGTGCGGAAGTAGAACTGCGGACGGTAGTTCGCGTAGAACGGGTTGTGACGCCCACCCTCATCCTTGGACAGGATGTACGCGGTGCCCTCGAAGTCCGTGTGCGGCGTGACCGAACCCGGCTTGACGACGACCTGGCCGCGCTCGACGTCCTCGCGCTTGGTGCCGCGGAGGAGCAGACCGCAGTTCTCGCCGGCCCAGGCCTCGTCGAGCTGCTTGTGGAACATCTCGATTCCGGTGACCGTGGTCTTCTGCGTCGGGCGGATGCCGACGATCTCGACCTCGGAGTTCAGAGCGAGGGTTCCACGCTCCGCACGGCCGGTGACGACGGTTCCACGACCGGTGATCGTGAAGACGTCCTCGATCGGCATGAGGAACGGCTTGTCCTTGTCGCGCACCGGGTCCGGGATGGACTCGTCGACCGCGTCCATCAGGTCGAGGATCGACTGGGTCCAGGTGTCGTCGCCCTCGAGGGCCTTGAGGCCGGAGACGCGCACGACGGGGGCGTCGTCGCCGGGGAAGCCCTGCGACGAGAGGAGCTCGCGGACCTCGAGCTCGACGAGCTCCAGGATCTCCTCGTCGTCCACCATGTCGGCCTTGTTCAGCGCGACGAGGAGGTAGGGGACGCCGACCTGCTTGGCGAGGAGGACGTGCTCACGGGTCTGAGCCATCGGGCCGTCGGTGGCGGCGACCACGAGGATCGCGCCGTCCATCTGGGCCGCGCCGGTGATCATGTTCTTGATGTAGTCGGCGTGACCCGGGGCGTCGACGTGCGCGTAGTGGCGCTTCGGCGTCTCGTACTCGACGTGCGAGATGTTGATCGTGATGCCGCGCTGGCGCTCCTCGGGAGCGGAGTCGATCGACGCGAAGTCACGCTGGACGTTGGTCGCGGACGGGAACTTGTCCGCCAGAACCTTCGAGATCGCCGCGGTGAGCGTGGTCTTTCCGTGGTCGACGTGACCGATGGTTCCGATGTTGACGTGCGGCTTGGTCCGCTCGAACTTGGCCTTAGCCACTGTGGGTCCTCCTCAGGACTTAGGTGCAAGCATCCGCATCCGGGCGGCCGCACGGGGCGGCACGAGGACAGGAGGACTTGCGGGGGTTTTGTGTACGTATGTTACCGGCAGTGGTCGTGCGGCCGTCCCGCTGCGACAGGGGGCGCGCTGCACTCGGCAGCAAACCCGCACGACACTACCAGGCCGCCGCCGTTCCGGGGAACGGCGACGGCCCAGGGGCGGAGCTACTCGCCCTTGTTCTTCTGGACGATCTCCTCGGCCACGGCCTTGGGGACCTCGGCGTAGGTCTCGAACGTCATCGAGTAGACGGCGCGGCCCGAGGTCTTCGAGCGCAGGTCTCCGATGTAGCCGAACATCTCGGACAGCGGGACGTTGGCCCGGATGACCTTGATGCCGGTGGCGTCCTCCATCGACTGGATCATCCCGCGACGCGAGTTGATGTCGCCGATGACGTCGCCCATGTACTCCTCGGGAGTACGGACCTCGACGGCCATGAGCGGCTCGAGGAGGACCGGCTGCGCCTTGCGCGAGGCCTCCTTGAACGCGATCGAGCCGGCGATCTTGAACGCCATCTCGGAGGAGTCGACGTCGTGCGCCGCTCCGTCGACCAGGGTCGCCTTCACGCCGACCATGGGGTAGCCGGCGAGCACGCCGACCTGCATGGCGTCGCGGATGCCCGCGTCGACGGAGGGGATGTACTCGCGCGGGACGCGGCCACCGGTGACGCCGTTGACGAACTCGTAGGTCTTGTCGGCCTCGACCTCCATCGGCTCGATGGTGATCTGGACCTTCGCGAACTGGCCGGAGCCACCCGTCTGCTTCTTGTGGGTGTAGTCGTACTTCTCGACCGTGCGGCGGATCGTCTCGCGGTACGCGACCTGGGGCTTGCCCACGTTGGCCTCGACGTTGAACTCGCGCTTCATGCGGTCGACCAGGATGTCGAGGTGCAGCTCGCCCATTCCCTTGATGACCGTCTGACCGGTCTCCTGGTTCTGCTCGGTGCGGAAGGTGGGGTCCTCCTCCGCGAGCTTCTGGATCGCGGTGCCGAGCTTCTCCTGGTCCGCCTTCGTCTTGGGCTCGATGGCGACCTCGATGACGGGCTCCGGGAAGGTCATCGACTCGAGCACGACCTGCGCGGCCGGGTCGCTCAGGGTGTCACCGGTGGTGGTGTCCTTGAGGCCGATGACGGCGTAGATGTGGCCGGCGGTGACCGAGTCGACCGGGTTCTCCTTGTTGGAGTGCATCTGGAAGATCTTGCCGATGCGCTCCTTCTTGCCCTTGGTCGAGTTGATGACCTGAGCGCCGGAGTCGAGCTTGCCCGAGTAGACGCGGACGTAGGTCAGGCGGCCGAAGAACGGGTGCACGGCGACCTTGAACGCGAGCGCCGAGAAGGGCTCGGTCGAGTCCGCGTGGCGCATGATGACCTTCTCCTCGTCGCGGACGTCGTGCGCCTCGATGGCGGGGACGTCGAGCGGGGAGGGGAGGTAGTCCACGACAGCGTCGAGCATCGGCTGGACGCCGCGGTTCTTGAACGCCGAGCCGCAGAGCACCGGGTAGATCTCGGAGTTGACGGTCATCTTGCGGATGGCGCCCTTGATCTCCGCGACGGTGAGCTCCTCGCCGCCGAAGTACTTCTCGAGCAGCTCGTCGGAGGTCTCCGCGACGGTCTCGAGGAGCTTCTCGCGGTACTCCGCCGCCTTGTCGGCGAGGTCGGCCGGGATCTCCTCGATCTCGTACTTCGCGCCGAGCGCGACGTCACCCTTCGAGTCGCCGCGCCACGTGAGCGCGCGCATCTCGACCAGGTCGACGACGCCCTCGAAGGAGGACTCCGCGCCGATGGGCAGCTGGATGACCAGCGGCTTCGCGCCGAGGCGCTTGATGATCGTGTCGACCGTGTAGTAGAAGTCGGCGCCGAGCTTGTCCATCTTGTTGACGAAGCAGATGCGCGGGACGTCGTACTTGTCGGCCTGACGCCAGACGGTCTCGGACTGGGGCTCGACGCCCTCCTTGCCGTCGAAGACGGCGACGGCGCCGTCGAGGACGCGGAGCGAGCGCTCGACCTCGACCGTGAAGTCGACGTGACCGGGGGTGTCGATGATGTTGATCTGGTTCTTGTTCCAGAAGCAGGTCGTCGCGGCGGACGTGATCGTGATGCCGCGCTCCTGCTCCTGCGCCATCCAGTCCATCGTCGCGGCGCCGTCGTGGACCTCGCCGATCTTGTGCGTGATACCCGTGTAGAACAGGATGCGCTCGGTGGTGGTGGTCTTGCCGGCATCGATGTGGGCCATGATGCCGATGTTGCGGACCTTGTTCAGGTCGGTGAGCACATCTTGTGCCACGGAGTTCCTCCGATAGGTGATGGAGCCAGCGCACCGGGTTCATGGCCGAATGGCTGGGATTCTGGTGGTGGCGGTCGCCCGGTCGCGGGGATCGGGCGATCCGCCGCCGGGACCGGGCCCGCAGCGGTGACGCCGCGGGCCCGGTGGTCGCGGTCGCCCGGAGGCGGCCGCGGGGTGCGCTACCAGCGGTAGTGCGCGAAGGCCTTGTTCGACTCGGCCATCTTGTGGGTGTCCTCGCGACGCTTGACAGCGGCGCCCAGACCGTTCGACGCATCGAGGATCTCGTTCATGAGACGCTCGGTCATCGTCTTCTCGCGACGGGCCTTCGCGTAGCTGGTGAGCCAGCGGAGCGCGAGGGTGTTGGCGCGGTGGGGCTTGACCTCGACCGGGACCTGGTAGGTCGAGCCGCCGACGCGGCGGCTGCGGACCTCGAGGGTCGGGCGGACGTTGTCGAGCGCCTTCTTGAGGGTGACGACCGCGTCCTGGCCGTTCTTGCCGGCGACGCCCTCGAGGGCACCGTAGACGATGCGCTCGGCGAGGCCCTTCTTGCCGTCCAGGAGGATCTTGTTGACGAGCTGGCTGACGATGGGGGCGCCGTAGACGGGGTCTGCGACGACGGGGCGCTTGGGAGCGGGGCCCTTACGAGGCATTACTTCTTCTCCATCTTCGCGCCGTACCGGCTGCGAGCCTGCTTGCGGTTCTTGACGGCCTGGGTGTCCAGGGCGCCGCGAACGATCTTGTAGCGGACACCGGGGAGGTCCTTGACGCGACCGCCGCGCACGAGCACCATCGAGTGCTCCTGCAGGTTGTGGCCCTCGCCGGGGATGTAGGCGGTGACCTCGGTGCCGTTGGAGAGCTTGACGCGGGCCACCTTGCGGAGGGCCGAGTTCGGCTTCTTGGGCGTGGTCGTGTAGACGCGCGTGCAGACGCCGCGCTGCTGGGGGTTGGCCTTCAGGGCGGGCGCCTTGGTCTTGGTGACCTTCGGCGTGCGTCCCTTGCGGACCAACTGCTGAATCGTTGGCACTGGTTTTGCTCCTTGAATGCTGCACGGTGACAGCGGATCGATGGTCGACATTCGGCCCTCCCGTCTCCGGGAACGGCCGAGTTCATCTGGACCCGACGCACCCCGCGGCCCCGCGAGCGGGACCGGGAGGGTGAGGGGTATGCCGTGGGGGCCGCCCGATCGGACGAACCCGCGGATCCTCGCGGACCCGGTGGAGCGAAGTGCGGCGACCGCATCGACCCGGAGGCACGACACGAGCGCACGGCAAAGCGCACACCCGAAGAACATTACGGGGAGTGACGGGGCCGGTCAACCGAGCGGCGTTCGCCCTGGGAGATGCCGCAGCGCCGCGACGAGCCGCGCCGGGACTCCGCCGTCACTCCCGCTCGTCGCCCTCCCAGCCCCAGTGGGGGCTGCGGCCGCCGGCGTCGCGACGGGCCAGGAGCAGGAGGAACACGAGCTGGACGGCCGCCGCGAGCACGCCGGTCGCGATCGCGAAGACAGTGGGGGCGTGGTCGAGGATCCAGCCGAGGATCTCCCCCGGCTCCTGGCGGCCGAGCCCGTAGAGCGCTCCGCCGGTGAGGAGGAAGAGCAGGTAGACGACGACCCCGGTCAGCAGCGACGGGCCGAGGACGCGGTGGACGGCAGGACGAGCGGCGAGGGTCACCATCGCGACCAGCACGGCGACGACGCAGACCGCCACCGACACCGGCCCCAGCAGCGGACCGGCGTCGCGCTCGGGCACGACGTCCTGGTCCAGCAGGAGGCTGAGGACCCCGAACGCGCAGACGACCAGGGCGAGGTAGAGGAACGCGGCGAAGCCGGCCAGCGCGAGGCCGTAGCCCAGGCCGGCTCCGCGGCCCTGCCCCTGCCCCTGCCCCTCCGGAGTCACGACTGCGCGGCCGCTTCGCGCTCGGCGTTGCGGCGCTTGACGCCCCGGGCGCGGCCCGCGATCGCGGCGCCGCCCCAGACGCTCGCCTCCCGGCCGAGGACGCCGGCGGCGAGGACCGCCGCGAGGACGGCGGGATCGCGGACGTAGTCGAACGCGAGGGAGCGGTCGATCGGCAGGGCGAGCGGTCCGACGGCGCTCCAGCCGCCGACCAGCGCGGCCGCGGCCGTGAGGAGGGCGACGAGGAAGCCGCCGAGGACGTAGGCCCACCAGCCCGCGCGATTCACGACCAGCACGATCAGCGCCAGGCCGACCAGGAACGCGGCCACCGGGGCGAGGAAGAGCGCGGTCGGCGCAGCGTCGAGCGCGAGGACGACCGGGTCGCCGCCGACGCGGTCGACGAGGAGGCGGATCGCCGTCAGGGCGACGAGGTACAGGACGGCGAAGACCGCGGTCGTCAGGAGGGCGAGCGCGAGGCCCGCGAGGCGGTTGCCGGAGCGCCGGACCGGCTCGGGCTCGGCCTCGACCGGCCCGAGGGCGCTGGGGGCGGACGCCGCGACGGCCGGGGCGACGGGCTCGACGGTCGGCTGCCGGCCCGTCACGGGTTCGGGCCAGACGTACTCCCGGGTCGGCTGGGGTCCGGTTCCGCCGGACGTCTCGGTCGCGGAGGGGATCCGCGTGGTCTCGGCGTCGCTGCTCCAGGTCACCCGGACAGCATAGGCACGCCTTCCGCCGCGCCCGGTGCGCCGCGCGGCTCCCCGTCGACGGGGGACAGCGCCGACCGTCTACTCGAGCGGGTGGAGGAGGCGGTGCAGGAACTGCCGGGTGCGCGGCTCGCGCGGCTCCCGGAGGATCTGCGCAGGGGCGCCCCGCTCGACGACCACGCCGTCGGCCATGAAGACGACCTCCGAGGCCACCTGCCGGGCGAACTCGAGCTCGTGCGTCACGACGAGCATGGTCCAGCCCTCCCCCGCCAGCTCCCGCATCAGCGAGAGCACGTCGCCGACCAGCTCCGGGTCCAGCGCCGAGGTGGGCTCGTCGAAGAGGAGCAGATCGGGCCGCAGCGCGAGCGCCCGGACGATGCCCACGCGCTGCTGCTGACCGCCGGAGAGCTCGAAGGGGTAGGCGCTCCCCCGGCCGCCGAGGCCGACGCGCTCGAGCAGGCGCTCCGCCTCCGGGACCACCTCGGACGCGGGACGGCGCTGCACTCGCAGCGGCCCCTCCGTCACGTTCTGGAGGACGGTCAGGTGCGGGAAGAGGTTGAAGTGCTGGAAGACCATCGCGGAGTGGTCGCGCAGCCCGGTCAGCGCCTTCCGTCCGACGCCGCGGTCGAAGTCGAGGACGCTGCCGTCGGCGAGCTCGACCACCCCGCCGTCCGGCACCTCGAGGCTGTTCAGCGAGCGCAGGACGGTGGTCTTGCCCGAGCCCGAGGGCCCGATCAGGGCGACGACCTCGCCGCGGCGGACCTCCAGGTCGATGCCGCGCAGCACCTCCACCCCGCCGAACGACTTGCGGAGGCCGCGGGCCGTGAGCACGGGCCGCGCGTCGGTCGGAGTGTCAGCGGGCGACATAGCGGTCCAATCGCTTCTCGAGCAGGCCCTGGCCGCTGGAGAGCACCAGGCAGATGAGCCAGTAGATCAGAGCGGCCTCGAGGTAGAGGAGCATGAACTCGCTCGACGCGGTGGCGATCTTCTGCGCCTGCCGGAAGAGCTCGGTCACCAGGATGAGGGAGGCCAGCGAGGTGTCCTTCACCAGTGAGATGAAGGTGTTCGACAGCGGCGGGACGGAGACGCGCGCGGCCTGCGGGAGGATGATGCGCCGCAGCGAGAGCGAGCGGCTCATGCCGATCGTGTGCGCCGCCTCCCACTGCCCCTTCGGGACGCTGAGGATCGCCGCGCGGATCACCTCCGCCGCGTAGCCGCCCACGTTGAGGGCGAACGCGATGGTGGCGCTGGGCCAGGGGTCGATCTTCAGTCCGAGGCTCGGCAGCCCGTAGAAGATCACGAACAGCTGCACCAGGAGCGGCGTGCCCCGGATGACGGAGATGTAGGCGCGCGCGATCCAGGAGAGGATCCGCACCCGCGAGAGCCGCATCAGGGCGACCGCCAGCGCGAGCACGAGCCCGATGGCGAAGCTCGCCAGCGCGAGCGGGATCGTCCCGACGATGCCCCCGGAGAGGATCGGCCAGAACGACCGGAGGACGAGGTCCATTGTGTTCTCCCGCCTTCGCGGGAGGATCCGCGGTCGGCTCGATCGGGTGGTGGCGTCGGGGACGGATCGTGTCCGCCTCCTGGGGAATGCTGGCACGCTTCGCGCCGGGGCGGGCGCCCTTGCGGGCGGACCCGCTGCTTGAGCCGCTCCGCCGCTCCCCCGCGTCGGGGCCGCTCACGCACGAGACGGCCCCTCCCGGAAGGGGAGGAGCCGCCTCGGGGTGGGGCTACTGGGAGACGTCGGCTCCGAAGTAGCGCTCGGAGATGGAGGCGAGGGTGCCGTCCTCGCGCAGCTCGTCGAGGGCGGAGTCGACGGCCTCGACGAGGTCGTCCGAGCCCTTCGGGAAGGTGAAGGCGCTCTCGGAGGTGTCGTCGGTGGTGACGGCGACCTTGAGGCCCGCGGCCTGGTCGGGGTAGGTCGTGGACCAGTCGAGCCAGGTGAGGCGGTCGTTCACGGTCGCGTCGACGCGGCCCTGCTCGACGAGGGCGATGGCCTGCGCCCAGCCCTCGACGCCCTCGACCTCGGCGCCGTTCTCCTGCGCGACGGTGTACCAGTTGCTCGAGAGCGACTGCGCAGTGGTCTTGCCGGAGAGGCCGGCGAGGTCGGTGATCGAGGTGTCGCTCGAGGGGACGATCACGACGCCGGGGCTGACCGAGTACGGCTCCGAGAAGTCGTACTTCGCCTCGCGCTCGTCGTTGATCGAGACCTGGTTCGCGATCACGTCGAAGCGCGCTCCGTCCAGGCCCGCGAACATCGCGTCCCACTGCGTCTCCTGGAAGTCGGGCTCGACGCCCAGCTTCTCGGCCACGGCGGTGATCACGTCGACGTCGTAGCCGGTGAGGGCTCCGGTCCCACCGTCGGCGTGGAAGGAGAAGGGCGGGTAGGTGCCCTCGGTGCCGATGGTGAGCTTCCCCGAGTCCTCGACCTCGGCCAGGGTCAGGCCGGAGCTCGCGGATGCGGTGCCCTCGCCGCTCGAGCCGGAGACCACGTCGTCGGTCGAGGCGGGCGCGCAGCCGGCGAGGACCAGGGCGGCGGCGGCGGCGGTCGTGCCGAGCAGGACGCGCAGGGAGGTGCGGGCGGAGAGGGTCACGGTGTTGTCCTTCGGTGCATCACGGAGTCGTGGCGGTCCCGCTGCGCCGGATGCGGCGCGGGGATCGACGAGGGGACGGGTCGTCCCGGGGCGGACCGCTGCTCGGCGGAACCGCCCGGAGTGACGATAACCAGTGGAGGGGGCGGCCCTATTCCCGGATGTCGCCGTGTGACGCCGGGAGTCCGGCCAGGAAGTGCTCGGCACCGGCGACCTCGTCGCTCGTGAGGCCCGCCGCCGACTCCGGACGCACCAGGTGGAAGGGGGTGCTCTGCTCGCGGGCCCAGTCGTAGGCGTCCTCGTGGAGGTTGTCGTCGATCCACACCACGGCGTCGATCGCGCCGCGCTCGGCGGCCGCCTCCAACCACACCGCGACGGGCTGGAGCTTGCCCGTCCGGCCCGGGAACCGCGGGTCGCGCGGGAGGCCGCCGTCGAAGACGATCGCCTCCGTGCCCGCCGGCAGCCCGAGGTCCTGGGCGAGGACCCGCGTCAATCTCGGCGGCCAGGTCGTGGCCCACACGATCGTGCCGACCGCGGCCAGGCGGGCGACGAGCGCCGCCCGCTCGGGCTCGAGCTCCAGGCGGTGCGAGCCCGAGGCGCGATCGCTGCGGACGGAGGGGTTCAGGACGCCGTCGACGTCGAGCAGGATCAGGGCGGCCATGCCTGTCACCGTAGCGGCGGCGGGGCGGATCGCGCGAGGAGCGCTAGCGTGACGGGATGCCTCCGTCCCTCCTGCTGCCGGGAGGCCGCACAGCTGTGCTGGGGCCGGATCCCGTGCGGCCGGAGGCGCTGCTGCTCACGGTCGACGGCGCGGAGCAGTCGCTGATCGATCCGGGCGATCCCCGTGCTCTGCACCTCGAGTACCTCGCGCGCCTCGGCGCGGTGGTCGACGCCGCCGCCCCGCCCGGCGAGCCGCTGCGCGTGCTGCACCTCGGAGCCGGAGCCCTGGCCCTGGCCCGGTACGTCGCCGCGACCCGGCCGGGCTCCGAGCAGCTCGCGGTGGAGAGCGCGGCGGGACTCGTGGAGTTCGTGCTCGAGCACGCGCCGCTCCCCCGCGACGCGCGCGTCCGACTCCTCACGGCCGACGCCGCAGGGCCCCTGCCGCCCTGGAGCGCCGACCTCGTCGTGCTCGACGTCTACGACGGGGACGAGATCCCGGAGGCGTTCTACCGCGCGTCCGTCCTCGCTCCGCTCGCCGCCCGGGTCGGCGCCGACGGGCTCCTCGCGGTCAACGTCGCCGACGACGCCGACCACCGGAGGCTGGACCGCCTGCGCGGGGTCGTCCGGGAGCTGCTCCCGGTCACCGCAGCGGTCGGATCGACCGCCTTCGTCGAGGGGCGCACCGGCGGGAACGCGATCCTGCTCGCCTCAGGCTCGGCGCTCGCCGACCACGTCGCCGGCCGCCTGCTGCACGCCGGCCCGCACCCGGTCTCCGCCGCGGCGGATGGCGACGTCGTGGTCGCCGAGGTGGCGGTAGAAGTCGACCCGTGAGTCGAGAGTGACGCCGGTCTCGAGGTACTTGGCGCGGATCCGCTTGATGTAGGTGCGGACGGTGTGCTCGGCGACGCTGAGGTCGACCGCGACGGTGCGGACCGCGGCACCCGCTCCGTAGGCGCGCATCACCCGGCTCTCCTGCGGGCTCAGCACCGGGCGGCGCTCCTCGCGCCCGTGCACGAGCCGGTGGCGGGCGGTGTCCGAGATCCAGGTCCGGCCGGAGGCGACCGAGACGACCGCCGCCGCGAGCTCGCTGGGGTCGTCGCCCTTCCAGACGTAGGCCGCCCTATCCCGTCGCAGCACGGCCCGCACCGGCTCCAGGGAGTCGGAGGAGGAGAGCACGACGAGGCCGACGGTCCGGGCCGCCGCACGCTCGAGGGTGTCGGCCACCTCCTCGCCGGGCACGCCGTCCAGGTCGAGGACCGCGATGCGGTCGACGCCCTCCTCGTCGTGCGAGAACTGCGGCAGCAGCTGCGCGAGCAGCGCCTGCAGCGCGGCGCGCTCGATCGCTGGTCCGTCGACGACGGCCAGCGTGAACCGATCGAATCCGGTCACGGGGGTCCCCTAGCAGGGGCAGGTTCGGGTCCGCCCCGGCTGCACCGTAGCGGTCCGCGACGTCGTCGTGCACGTGATGGGACATTCCGTCTCAGTGGGAGGACGCCCCCAGAGCGCTCCGGATCGGCTCACGGAGCGCGTGGAGGACCACCCGCGGCACCGTCTCCGGCTAGTGTCCCTCTCCATGGACGACAGCGCAGAGGGCTCCCGGCGGGCCCGGAGGATCCCCGCGGAGCAGGTCCGCAGCCGCATGATCGCCACGGCGCGCGACGTCGTCTCCGACCACGGCCTCACGGTGAGCTTCGCGCACCTGCCCATGGAGGAGTACATCCGCCTGGCCGGCGTGCCGCGCAGCTCCGTCTACCGGATCTGGAGCACGCGTGAGGAGTTCGTGGCCGACCTGGTCGGCGAGGTCTTCGTGCGGGACCGGTACGCGGAGGGCGCCGATCCCGAGGCCCAGCAGGAGATGCGCGAGGTCTACGAGCGCTCCACCGATCTGCTCTCCACGGCCGCCGGCCGCCGCCGGGTCGCCTGGGAGACCATCCGCATCGGGGCGCGGGCCAATGCCGAGTCGCTCCGCCGCTCCGCCGACTGGTCGTCGTACAACGCACTGCTCGCCTGCACCTTCTCGATGGAGGAGGGGCCTGCGCGCGACGCCGTGCGCGCCACGGCGAAGCGGATCGAGGGCATGCTCACGCGCCGGATGCGCGACTTCTACGAGGAGACGCTGCAGGTCTTCGGCGGGACGATGCGCCCGGGATTCACGACGCTCCAGCTCGCCCACCTCACCGCGATCGTGATCGACGGGCTCGCGCACCGCGGCCGGCTCCTCGACGACGACCTCGACGCTCCGGTGACCGCCCCCGGCCTCGACGGCGAGCCGGTCGAGTGGACTCTGGCGGCCTGGACGATCCGCTCGATCGTCGACGGGATGCTGGAGCCGGTCGCGGAGGACTGAGCGGACCCCGCGACCCGGATCACTCGTCCGGTTCGGTGAACCCGTCGATCAGCAGCAGCACCGACACCACCGCCAGCGACGGCCCCTCGGGATCGGCCGGGTCGAGCGGGCCGGTCACCAGCTCCGGTGCCGCGATCCGCGCGATGCACAGCCCCTCGATCAGGGCCGAGACGGCGGAGGCGAGAGCGGCGGAGCCGCGGTCCGGGCGCAGCCGGAGCCCCGCCTCGGCGAGGGTGTGCTCGTAGTACTTCGCCATGTTGTCGATGAAGTGCAGCTGGCGGGACCGCAGAGCGGATCCGATGGCGGTCCGTGCCGGCTCCTCGTGCGATCCCACCGCGCCGGCGAGCGCGATGAAGTTGCGCCAGTGCTGCGACGAGAAGACGTTGTCGACGTTCGCGTCGACGGCGACCCGGACGGAGGCGGTCAGGGCCTCGCGGCGCTGCGCCGGGGTCGGCTCGGGGTCGAGGCTGCGGTGGAGGTGGGAGTTCCCGGCCCGCAGGGACGGCTGGTCGAGGCGGGTGGCGAGGACCCTCTCCGGGATCGCGGCGATCAGCTCGTCGTAGAACGACTGGCGGGTGGGCCAGATCCGGTACACGGTGCTGCGCGGAACACCCGCCGAGCGGATGACGTCCTCGAGGGGCAGGTGGGCGACTCCGACGCGCAGGCCCTCGGCGCGGACGACTGCGAGAGCGGCGTCCAGCAGGCGGGTGCGGACCTGCTCGCGGGTCAGGCGGGGAGGACGCGCCGACTCCTCCGCATCGAGGGGGTCGTCGCTCATCAGGCCTCCGGCGCCGGGATGCACGGAGGGAGTCTCCGACATCTGCTGTCCAGCAGAGCGTACCCGGAGGGAGGGCGGAACGTGAGAGGAGATCGGAGACGGGCGCGGCCCGCGCATGCGGCTCGGGTGCCGCGCGGGCCGCGCTGCCTGTCCCCCAGGCGGCCTCCCCATGGGCCGGTTCGACCGTATGCTTCCCGACAGACGTCCGTCAAATGACGCGACATGGTGTCTCCTCGGCGGCGTCCGCCGACCGGTCACGAGGACCGCCTCCGGGACTCCTCCGCCGCCGGGAGCGCCCTCGCCGCGGTCTGCGCTCGAGAGGCGTGCGGAGCGGACAGCTCGCCCGCGACGACGTCCGACACGACGCCGGTGGCGTGCTCGACGAGATCGACGTTCCGGGTCAGCCGCGCGTGGTGGCACGGGCTCGCGTCGACGTCGACCACGAGCTTCGCGAAGCGCAGAGCGTCGCCGAGCCGCGCGAACGGCGAGAGCTCGGCGACGAGGGACGGCACGTCCGCTGCGGCGAGGTAGGTGTAGCGGCAGGTCGAGACCACGTAGTCGTCGACTCCGGCCGTCGCCGATCCGGTCGCGACCATGATGTCGCCGAGGTCGACCGGGGCGCTGGCGAGGCCGAGCGCCACCGCGGCGGTCACCTGGATGTCACCCACCAGCGCCGTCACGTGCACACCGGCGGGCCAGGGCGGCAGGGAGCCGAGCTCGGTGGATCCCGTCCGCAGGCCCTTGCCCGCCGCCGAGGCGAGAGCGTCGATCATCGGCACTCCCGTGCACTCCCCCGCGTGCTCGGCGTCCTCCGAGACGGCGTCCCCGCAGGAGGCGAGCATCGCCGAGACGCTCAGCCGGCTCTGCGGGTCCAGTCCTGCGATCACCGCGGGGCTGACCTGACCGGAGTCGTCGACCATCCGTCCGAGGCGCTCCGCGACGTCGGATCCCGTGTTCGGGGTGCCGAAGGTGAGGACGGACGAGACCATCGAGGCGACGGCGGTCCCGTCGACCGAGCCGCTCAGCGCCTGGCGGGCGGCGAGCCCTCCCATCGAGTGCGCGACGACGACGGCGCGGTGCCCGGTCGCGGAGACGAGGCAGGCGATCGAGGAGGCGAGCGCGTCGCTGATCCCCGGATCGGTGACCCAGCGCGCGGCGAGCCGGCGGTAATCGAAGGTGTAGACCGCGGCGCCGTCGATCTGCTGCAGCCGGCCGAGGAGGGACGGCTCGGGAGCGTCGAGCGGAGCGGTCGCCGACTCCGACGACACCATGTCGACGAGATGGGAGAAGGCCCCTGTGCGGTCGGCGTCGTGCGTCGCCGTGCCCAGCCAGCCGTGCAGCATCACGATGGGGACCAGCGCGGCGGCGGAGCGCGGCCGGACGTCGTCGCCCGCGAGCACGGGAGCCAGCTCCGCGACCCCGCAGGACGAGGGTGCGACCGCCTCGGCCGCCTCCGCCCGCCCCGCGGGCACCACGACGACGCCGACCACCACGAGCAGTGCGGCCAGCACGACGATCACGAGTCTCATCCGCGCGTTTCCTCACGTGCCGCGACCAGGACGGGGAACGGGTACAGGCTCGACCCGACGAGCACGCATCGAGTCAATCACCCCGCTCCTGCGGGGAAGGCCGCTCGTCGCGAACGGGCGGCCCCCCGTGCGGGTGACCGCGGGCCGGGGACGACGAAGGCCCCGCCGGTGTCCCGACGGGGCCTTCGATCGTTCAGCTCACCTGGATCAGCTGTAGTTGCCCGGCTCGTAGCCGTCGCTCGAGAACGAGTCGAAGTCGACGAACGAGAGGTCGGCGTCGCTGAACGCGGCGTCGTCGGCGAAGATGCGGTTGGGGTACCGCTCGGCCTTCGCCTCCTCGGTCGCCTCGACCGACACGTTCCGGTACTTGGGCAGACCGGTTCCCGCCGGGATCAGCTTTCCGATGATCACGTTCTCCTTCAGGCCCATCAGCGGGTCGCGCTTGCCCTCCATGGCCGCCTGCGTGAGGACGCGGGTGGTCTCCTGGAAGGACGCGGCCGACAGCCACGACTCCGTCGCGAGCGAGGCCTTGGTGATGCCCATGACCTCCTGGCGGGCGGACGCGGTCCGCTTGCCCTCGGTCAGAGCCGCACGGTTGACCTCGCTGTAGCGCGAGCGGTCGACGAGCTCGCCCGGCAGCAGCTCCGTGTCGCCGTGGTCGACCACGGTGACCTTGCGGAGCATCTGACGCACGATGACCTCGATGTGCTTGTCGTGGATCGGCACACCCTGCGAGCGGTAGACGCCCTGGACGCCGCCCACCAGGTGCTTCTGGACCTCGCGGACGCCCAGCACGCGCAGGACCTCCTTGGGGTCGACCGTTCCGACGTGCAGCTGCTGCCCGAGCTCGACGTGCTGGCCGTCCTCGATGAGGAGCTGCGAGCGCTTGAGCACCGGGTAGATGACCGCCTCGTCGCCGTTGTCCGGCTGGAGGATGACGCGGCGGGCACGGTCGGTGTCCTCGATGGTGATCCGGCCGGCGGCCTCCGCGATCGGCGACGCGCCCTTGGGGGTGCGGGCCTCGAAGAGCTCCTGCACGCGGGGAAGACCCTGCGTGATGTCGTCGGCCGAGGCCGATCCACCGGTGTGGAAGGTGCGCATCGTGAGCTGCGTGCCGGGCTCGCCGATCGACTGGGCCGCGATGATGCCGACGGCCTCTCCGATGTCGACGAGCTTGCCGGTGGCGAGCGAGCGGCCGTAGCAGGCCGCGCAGACGCCGACGGCGGACTCGCAGGTCAGGACGGAGCGCACCTTGATGTGGCGCACGCCCGCTCCGACCAGCTTCTCGATGAGCACGTCGCCCACGTCCTCGCCGGCCTCGGCGACGAGCTCGCCGGCCTCGTTCGACGCCGGGGTGGCGAGCGAGCGGGCGTAGACGGAGTTCTCGACGTTGGAGTCCTTGATCCAGGCGCCGGTGGCGTCCTGGAGCATGATCGGCAGGTCGAGGCCCTTCGAGGTGCCGCAGTCCTCCTCGCGGATGATGACGTCCTGCGAGACGTCGACGAGTCGACGCGTCAGGTAGCCCGAGTCCGCGGTGCGCAGCGCGGTGTCGGCCAGGCCCTTGCGGGCACCGTGCGTGGCGATGAAGTACTCGGCGACCGACAGGCCCTCGCGGTACGAGGAGATGATCGGTCGGGCGATGATCTCGCCCTTCGGGTTGTTCACCAGGCCTCGCATGCCGGCGATGTTGCGCACCTGCAGCCAGTTGCCGCGGGCGCCGGAGGTGACCATGCGGTTGATGGTGTTGTCCGTCGGGAAGTTCGCGCGCATGGCCTTGGCGACCTCGTCGGTCGCCTCTGTCCAGATCTTCACGAGCTCCTGGCGGCGCTCGGCCTGAGTGGTCAGACCCTTGTCGTACTCGGACTCGACCTTCGCGGCCTTCTTCTCGTAGCCCGCGATGATCTCGGGCTTCGACGGAGGCGTGAGGATGTCGGACAGCGCCACGGTGACACCCGAGCGGGTGGCCCAGTAGAAGCCTGCGTCCTTGATCCGGTCGAGGGAGGCGGCGACCTCCACCTTCGGGTAGCGCTCCGCGAGGTCGTTGACGATCCCGGAGATGGTCGTCTTGTCGGCGACCTGCTCGAAGTAGGGGTAGTCGACCGGCAGCGCCTCGTTGAAGAGGGCGCGGCCGAGCGTGGTCTCGAGGAGGACCGGCGCGGTGACCTTGCCGTTCTCGTCGATCTCGACGCCCTCGGGTGCCTGACCCTGCGCGAAGTACACGTCCGACATGCGGATCCTGACCTTCGAGTTCAGGTGCAGCGAGCCCTGGTCCTTCGCGAGGATCGCCTCCGAGACGGAGGAGAACGCGCGGCCCTCGCCGGCGGCGCCCTCGCGGATCGTCGTCAGGTGGTGGAGGCCGATGATCATGTCCTGCGTGGGCAGGGTGACCGGACGGCCGTCCGAGGGCTTGAGGATGTTGTTCGACGCGAGCATCAGGATGCGCGCCTCGGCCTGGGCCTCGACGGACAGCGGCAGGTGGACGGCCATCTGGTCGCCGTCGAAGTCCGCGTTGAACGCGGCGCAGACGAGCGGGTGCAGCTGGATCGCCTTGCCCTCGACCAGCTGGGGCTCGAAGGCCTGGATGCCGAGACGGTGCAGCGTGGGCGCACGGTTCAGCAGGACGGGGCGCTCGCGGATGATCTCCTCGAGCACGTCCCACACCTGCGGGCGCGAGCGCTCCACCATGCGCTTGGCGGCCTTGATGTTCTGCGCGTGCGACAGGTCGATCAGGCGCTTGATCACGAACGGCTTGAACAGCTCCAGCGCCATCTGCTTGGGCAGACCGCACTGGTGCAGCTTGAGCTGCGGGCCGACGATGATGACCGAGCGTCCCGAGTAGTCGACGCGCTTGCCCAGCAGGTTCTGGCGGAAGCGACCCTGCTTTCCCTTGAGCATGTCGCTCAGGGACTTCAGGGCGCGGTTGCCGGTTCCGGTGACGGGGCGGCCGCGGCGGCCGTTGTCGAAGAGGGCGTCGACCGCCTCCTGGAGCATGCGCTTCTCGTTGTTCACGATGATCTCGGGGGCACCGAGGTCGAGCAGGCGGCGGAGTCGGTTGTTGCGGTTGATCACGCGACGGTAGAGGTCGTTCAGGTCGCTGGTCGCGAACCGGCCTCCGTCGAGCTGCACCATCGGGCGCAGCTCCGGCGGGATGACCGGGACGACATCGAGGACCATCGCGGCCGGCGAGTTGCCGGTGGCGAGGAACGAGTTGACGACGCGCAGGCGCTTGATGGCGCGGATCTTCTTCTGACCCTTGCCCTCGGCGATCTGCAGGTGCAGCGTCTCGGCCTCGGCCTGGAGGTCGAACTGCTCGAGGCGCTTCTTGATCGCCTCGGCGCCCATGTAGGCCTCGAAGTAGACGCCGTACCGGTCGACGAGCTCGTTGAAGACCGCGTCCTCGGGCTTGAGGTCGCCGACCTTGAGGGTGCGGAACTGCTCCCACACGCTCTCGAGCCGCGCGATGTCCTCGTCGAAGGACTTGCGGATCTGGCCCATCTCCTTCTCGGCGCCGTCCTTGGTGCGGCGCTTCTGGTCGCTCTTGGCGCCCTCCGCCTCCAGGGCGGCGAGGTCGGTCTCCAGGCGCGCCAGACGGTCCGCGATGCGGGAGTCGCGCTGGTCCGAGAGGGTCTTGATCTCGAGCCGGAGCTCGTTCTCCAGGCCGGGCATGTCGGCGTGACGGCCGTCGTCGTCCACGTCGATGATCATGTACGCCGCGAAGTAGATGACCTTCTCGAGGTCCTTCGGCGCCATGTCCAGCAGGTATCCGAGGCGCGAGGGGACGCCCTTGAAGTACCAGATGTGGGTGACGGGGGCGGCGAGCTCGATGTGGCCCATCCGCTCGCGGCGGACCGAGGACTTGGTGACCTCGACGCCGCAGCGCTCGCAGACGATGCCCTTGAAGCGGACTCGCTTGTACTTGCCGCAGGAGCACTCCCAGTCGCGAGAGGGACCGAAGATCTGCTCGCCGAACAGGCCGTCCTTCTCGGGCTTCAGGGTGCGGTAGTTGATGGTCTCGGGCTTCTTCACTTCACCGTGCGACCAGCGACGGATGTCATCGGCCGTTGCGAGGCCGATGCGCAGCTCATCGAAAGTGGTTACGTCGAGCAATGTTTTCTCCTTGTCGGAAAACAGGGTGTCTCGTCAGAGACGGGAGGTCGTCAGATGCTGGCGCGGATCAGATGTCGTCGACGGAGGACGACTCGAACCGGGAGGAGATGTTGATGCCGAGCTCTTCCGCGGCGCGGTAGACCTCGTCATCGGTGTCGCGCAGGCTGACCGCGGTGCCGTCGGCCGAGAGGACCTCGACGTTCAGGCACAGGGACTGCATCTCCTTGATGAGGACCTTGAAGGACTCCGGGATGCCGGGCTCCTGGATGTTCTCGCCCTTGACGATGGCCTCGTACACCTTCACTCGGCCGAGGATGTCGTCCGACTTGATGGTGAGGAGCTCCTGGAGGGCGTAGGCGGCGCCGTAGGCCTCGAGGGCCCACACCTCCATCTCGCCGAAGCGCTGTCCGCCGAACTGCGCCTTACCACCGAGCGGCTGCTGGGTGATCATCGAGTACGGGCCCGTCGAGCGCGCGTGGATCTTGTCGTCGACGAGGTGGTGCAGTTTCAGGATGTACATGTAGCCGACCGAGACCGGGTCCGGGAAGGGCTCCCCGGAGCGGCCGTCGAACAGCTGCGTCTTGCCGGACGAGCCGATCAGGCGCTCTCCGTCGCGCGTCGGGGTGGTGGAGTCGAGGAGCCCTGCGAGCTCCTCCTCCGCCGCGCCGTCGAAGACGGGGGTCGCGACCTTGGTGCCGGGCGCCGCCTCGCGGGCGTGCTCGGGCAGGCGCGCGGCCCACTCCGGCTGACCCTCGACCTTCCAGCCCTGCTTCGCGATCCACCCGAGGTGGATCTCGAGGACCTGGCCGAAGTTCATGCGGCCGGGGACGCCGAGCGGGTTGAGGACGATGTCGACCGGGGTGCCGTCGGCGAGGAACGGCATGTCCTCGACCGGCAGGATCTTCGAGATGACGCCCTTGTTGCCGTGGCGGCCGGCGAGCTTGTCGCCCTCGGTGATCTTGCGCTTCTGGGCGATGTAGACGACCACGCGCTGGTTGACGCCCGAGCCGAGCTCGTCGTCGCCGTCCTGCGCGTCGAACACCTTGACGCCGATGATCGTGCCCTGCTCGCCGTGGGGCACCTTCAGCGACGTGTCGCGGACCTCGCGGCTCTTCTCGTTGAAGATCGCGCGGAGCAGGCGCTCCTCGGCCGAGAGCTCGGTCTCGCCCTTGGGCGTGACCTTGCCGACGAGGATGTCGCCGGGGCGGACCTCGGCGCCGATGCGGATGATGCCGCGCTCGTCCAGGTCGGCCAGGAGCTCCGGGCTGACGTTGGGGAGGTCGCGGGTGATCTCCTCCTTGCCGAGCTTGGTGTCGCGGGCGTCGACCTCGTACTCCTCGATGTGGATCGAGGAGAGGACGTCGTCCTTCACCAGGTTCTGGCTGAGGATGATCGCGTCCTCGAAGTTGTGGCCCTCCCACGGCATGAACGCGACGAGCAGGTTCTTGCCCAGCGCGAGCTCGCCGTTCTCGGTGGCGGGGCCGTCGGCGACGACCTCGCCGACCTCGATGCGCTCGCCGGCCGAGACGACCACGCGGTTGTTGTACGAGGTGCCCTGGTTGGAGCGGTCGAACTTGCGGAGGAAGTAGGTCTGCGTGCCGCCCTCGTCCAGCTGGACGGTGACGGAGTCGGCGGAGACCTCCTGGACGACACCGGCCTTGTCGGCGGTGATGACGTCGCCGGCGTCGATGGCCGCGAAGCCCTCCATGCCGGTTCCGACGACGGGCGACTCGCTGCGCAGCAGCGGGACGGCCTGACGCTGCATGTTCGCGCCCATGAGCGCGCGGTTCGCGTCGTCGTGCTCGAGGAACGGGATCAGCGAGGTCGCGACCGAGACCATCTGGCGCGGCGAGACGTCCATGTAGTGGACGCGCTCGGCGTCGACGAGCTCGACCTCTCCGCCCTTGGGGCGGACCAGGACCTTGCCCTCCGCGAAGCGGAAGTCCTTCGTGAGGGGGGCGTTCGCCTGGGCGACCAGGTACTCGTCCTCCTCGGACGCGGTGAGGTAGTCGATCTGCGAGGTGACGGTGCCGTCGACGACCTTGCGGTACGGGGTCTCGATGAAGCCGAACGAGTTGATGCGCGCGAAGGACGCGAGCGATCCGATCAGGCCGATGTTCGGGCCTTCCGGGGTCTCGATCGGGCACATGCGGCCGTAGTGCGAGGGGTGGACGTCGCGGACCTCGACGCCGGCGCGCTCACGGGAGAGTCCGCCGGGGCCGAGCGCCGACAGGCGGCGCTTGTGGGTCAGACCCGCGAGCGGGTTGTTCTGGTCCATGAACTGCGACAGCTGGCTGGTCCCGAAGAACTCCTTGATCGCGGCGACGACGGGGCGCACGTTGATCAGGGTCTGCGGGGTGATCGCCTCGATGTCCTGCGTGGTCATGCGCTCGCGGACGACGCGCTCCATGCGGGACAGTCCGGTGCGGACCTGGTTCTGGATCAGCTCGCCGACCGCGCGGATGCGGCGGTTGCCGAAGTGGTCGATGTCGTCGACGTCGAGACGCAGCTCGACCGGCTCGCCGTCGCGCACGCCGGGGAGGGCGGTGCGACCGTCGTGCAGGGCGACCAGGTACTTGATGGTCGCGATGATGTCCTCGACCGTGAGCACCGAGTCGGACAGCGCCTTGTCGATGCCGAGCTTGCGGTTGATCTTGTAACGGCCGACCTTCGCGAGGTCGTAGCGCTTGGAGTTGAAGTAGAAGTTGTCCAGCAGCGCGCGGGCGGCCTCGGCGGCGACCTGCTCGCCCGGACGGAGCTTGCGGTAGATGTCGCGGAGGGCGTCCTCCTTGGTGAGGATGTTGTCCTTCTCGAGGGTCAGCTCGATCGACTCGTAGCCGGCGAACTGCTCGAGGATCTCCTCGCTCGTCAGGCCGAGGGCCTTGAGGAACACGGTGACCGACTGCTTGCGCTTGCGGTCGATGCGCACGCCGACCTGGTCGCGCTTGTCGATCTCGAACTCGAGCCAGGCTCCACGGCTCGGGATGACGCGGGCGGAGTAGATGTCCTTGTCGGACGTCTTCTCCTGCTGGCGCTCGAAGTAGACGCCGGGGCTGCGCACGAGCTGGGACACGACGACACGCTCGGTGCCGTTGATGATGAACGTGCCCTTCTCGGTCATCAGCGGGAAGTCGCCCATGAAGACCGTCTGGGTCTTGATCTCACCCGTGAGGTGGTTCATGAACTCGGCCTCGACGTACAGCGGAGCGGCGTAGGTCTTGCCGCGCTCCTTGCACTCCTCGATCGTGTACTTCTCGGGCTCGAGGTACGGGTTCGTGAAGCTCAGCTGCATCGTCTCGCTGAGGTCCTCGATCGGGGAGATCTCCTCGAAGATCTCGTCGAGGCCGGAGTTGGCGGGGAGGTCCTCCCGGCCGGCGGCCTTCGCCTCGGCGACGCGGGTCTTCCACGCCTCCGAGCCGACGAGCCAGTCGAAGCTCTCGGTCTGCAGCGCGAGCAGATCCGGAACGGTCAGGGTGTCGCTGATCTTGGCGAACGAGAGACGCGAAGCTCCGCGTCCGTTCTTGGGTGAGGTGGTGGTCGCGGTGGACGCAGCAGCCAAGGAAGGAACCTCCGTAGACCCTCGCGGGTCTCAATCTGTGGGATGTGTGGAGTGGGCTCCCGCCGGACGGGCCGCCACCCCTGCCCGCACGCCGTGCAGACCGAGGCGACTCGGTCTTGGGGGCGGGGCTAGAGTGTGGCAACGGCATCCACCATCTGATGCCGGGTTCCGGTGACCTGCCGACCGCGATATGAGGGCATGGGTACTCGGGAGCGCAAAGTACGAATATAGCCGCATCGCGCCACGCCGCGCAAGTGCGGATGCTTGCGCCGCCCCGCGGGGTCCGGTATACGAGGCCACGGCCTCCCGGATCGATCCGACCGGGCCCGGCGCGGAGCCTAGCCGTCCCGCCGCCGCGGCAGACTGGTCGGATGCAGGAACGCACCGGCCGCCGACGCGGAGACGACTCCGAGCACCCCCGCGCCGTGCTCGCCAGCGGGTACACCGCGCGGATCGAGCCCGACCGGCACTCGCCCGAGGCGGCGACCCTGGTCGTCGACGGCACTCCGCAGTCGCACGTCGACCTCGCGGATCCGACGCACCTCTCCTTCGAGTACGTCCGCCGGATCGGCCACGCGATCGACCTCGTCGCCCCCGAGGGCGAGAGCGTCACGGCGCTCCACCTGGGCGCCGGAGCGCTGACCCTCCCCCGCTACGTCGCCGCGACCCGGCCGAGCTCGCGCCAGCAGGTCGTCGAGATCGAGGGCGCTCTGGTCGAGCTGGTGCGCGAGGCGCTCCCGCTCCCCCGCGGGGCGCAGATCCGCATCCGCCAGGGCGACGCCCGCGAGGTGCTCGGCAAGCTGCCGCCCGGGCTGCGCGGCACGGTCGACGTGGTCGTCGTCGACATCTTCTCGGGCGCGCGCACTCCCGCGCACGTGACCAGCGCCGAGTTCTACGGGGCGATCGCGCCGCTGCTCGCCCCCGGCGGCCTGGTCGCGGTGAACGTGGCCGACGGCGGCGCGCTCGCCTTCGCCCGCGCCCAGGCCGCGACGCTCGCCTCCGTCTTCGCGCACACCGCGATCATGACCGACACCCAGATGCTCAAGGCCAAGCGCTTCGGGAACGTGGTGATGCTCGCCTCGGCCGATCCGCTGCCGCTCGACGGCCTGCCGCGGCGCCTCGCCTCCGACCCAGCGCCCTCCAAGCTGGTGCAGGGGCGGGAGCTCGAGAACTTCATCGCCGGCGCCCTCGTCGTCACGGACGAGACCGCCACCCCGTCGCCGCTGCCGGCGCGGAGCATCTTCCAGGTGCGACGGGGCTGACCCGGGCCGCGCGTCGGGGCGCCGTCCGGGGACCCGCCGGTACACTCGATGCCGGGGTCAGCGACCCCGACCGTCCTCTCGTCCGCCGCGCGCGACGATCCGGATCCGCACTCCACGAGGAAGCATCGCCCTGAGCATCATCATCCGCCACGACCCCGCGACCCTCCACGAGGAGATCGACGTCGACGCCGCCCAGGAGCGCCTGGAGGAGGTCGGCGCGCTGCGCAGCCTCGCCGCGCTCACCGAGAAGGCGGAGCTGCTGCGCCTGCTCGGGCGCGTCGACGAGGCGTGGGACCTCGCGAACGAGGCCGTCCGCCGCACCCGCTTCTCCGGCGACCGCGCCGAGCTGCTCACCGCCCGCGTCCGCCGCGCCCGCCTCATGCAGCTGCGGGGCCGCACCGACGAGGCCCTCTCGGAGCTCGCGCTCTGCGTCGAGGAGGCCCGCACGCACGAGTGGCACCTCGAGCACTCCTTCGCGCTCAAGCACCGCGGCCTCACCTTCTTCGAGCTGGGCGAGTACGGCCGGGCGATGCGCGACTTCGACGCCGCGACCGCCCTCGGCGAGCGCGTCGGGGTCCCCGAGGAGGAGCTCGAGGTCGCGCGCCTGGGCTACGCCGCCGCCTCCGAGTTCCAGGACGGGACCGACCGCGAGGCCCGCACCGACGGCACCGCCCGCGGCCGCCGCCGCGCCGACGGCGACGAGTCCTAGGCAGCGCCACCGGTGGCCGACCTCGAGGACGTGGCCCGCTGGGCCGACGCGCTGATCGAGGAGCACCTCGACCCCTCCTGGTCCTTCGCGCTCGACCACGCGCGCACCCGCGGCGGCGCCTGCCACTGGACGCGCCGCCGGATCACGGTCTCGCGCCACCTCGCAGCCCGCTGGAGCGACGAGGAGGTCCGGCAGACACTCCTGCACGAGGTCGCTCACGCGCTCGCGGGGCCCGACGCCGGGCACGGACCGCAGTGGCGGCGGATCGCGGCACGGCTCGGCTACACGGGATCGCGCACCCACAGCAACCCGACCGCGGACGAGCTCGCGCCGTGGGTCGGCACCTGCCCGGGCGGACACCTCTTCTACCGCCATCGCCGGCCCACCCGGCCCCTGGCCTGCGGCCGCTGCGCGCGCCGGTTCGAGCCCGCGAACGCGATCCAGTGGCGGCGCCGACCGGTCCCGGCGCCGTGACCCCGGACGAGGCCCCGCACGGCGGGCGCACGTCGGTCGCCGGGCAGTGGCTCCCCGAGGCCGACGGCCGGCGCTGGTGGTTCGACTCCGGAAGCCTCGCGCTCGACTTCGCCACGACCGGAGCACTGCCTCCGGGAGCGGCCGAGCACCTCGACTCCGACGCCGCCCTGGCCGCCTGGCTCGCCGAGCGCTTCGAGGCGGTCGGCCCCGAGAGCCGGGACGCGCGCCTGGACGACGCGCTGATGCTCCGGGGCGCGATCGCCCGGCTGGCCGTCGCGGCCGAGGCCGGCACCGCGCTCGACCCGCGCGACGTCGACGTGGTCAACCTGGTCGCGGCGATGCCCGACATCCCGCCGGTGCTGAGCGGCGGATCGCGGCAGGCCGGACGGCTCCACGCGGCGGGCAGGCAGGCGCTCGCGTCCATCGCCCGGGAGGCCGTGGGGCTGCTGGGTCCGGCCGCGACCGGACGGCTGCGGCGCTGCGCGGATCCGGAGTGCCGGATGCTCTACCTCGACACGTCCCGCGCCGGCTCGCGCCGCTGGTGCTCGATGCAGCGCTGCGGGAACCGGTCGAAGGTCCGGGCGTACCGGGCGCGCGCCGCCGCCCCGCGCGGCTGACGCACCGCCGCGGCACCGGGAGCGGCACCGCGGCGGGACGGGTCAGTCGGAGACGCGGACCGAGCGGTCGAAGGCGACGTAGCCCGAGAAGTCCTTGCCGACGCGGTCGAACGCCGTCGGGTAGGGGTGCGGGTACGACCAGGCCTTGTCCTTCTGCAGGCCGTCGCCGGTCTGCACCGAGAAGTACTGGCACTCGCCCTTCCACGGGCAGGTGTAGGGCGTGGGGCTCTCGACGAGCACGCCCTCGGCGATGCTCGACGGCGGGAAGTACCAGTTGCCCTCGATCGAGATCAGGTCGGAGTCGGGGGCGTCGGCGAGGACGACGTCGTTGAGGACGGCTTTCATGCGGGCCAGCTTTCGGTCGGGGCGGGGGGCGGAGGGACCGCCTCCGCCGAACGCTACGCCGGGGGCGGGCGAGTGGTCGAGGCGGCGGCTCGGATCCGCAGGGGCTTGTGCGCTCCGCGGACGCCCTGCACCGCTCGGAGGCCGCGCCCGCCGGAGCGGCGGGTCAGCGGAGGACCGACACCTCGTCGACGGCGTCGACCCGGGCGGCGGCGCGGACCTCGTCCGCCCGCCCCTCGGCGGCGAGCAGGCGGCCGGACTCGGACGCGGTGAGCAGATGCGCGCACGCCCGGCGCAGGCCCTCGTAGGACGCGCAGGCCACCGCGGCCTCGGGCGAAACGTGGTCGATGCCCAGCCCGATGAGCGCGTCGACGACGGCGCCGGCCGCCAGCTGGTCCTCCATCGCGAACCGCGCCGCTCCGCTGTCGTCGACGTCGCCGAGTGCGATCACGTTGACGCTGGTGCGCCCGCCGTTCTCGTGCTGGCGCTCCAGGATCCAGCGGGCGACGGCCGAGCGGTCGGCCAGGCCCGCGCGGACGACGCGGCCCTCCACTCCCCCGAGGTCGGGGCTCTCGCCTCCGGGCAGAGCGTCGACGAGCACCGTGACGTGGGCGGGGGCGAGCACGCGGAGGGCGCGGGCCCCCCACTCGAAGCGGATCTGGTAGGTCGACTGGTCGACGGAGGCGGCGGGAGCGGTCACCCTGACACGGTAGCGAGCACCGGAGGCGCATACACGTCCGGGGCTCCGCGCGCACCCGGTTCCCGCGCAGGGGAGGGCGGAGGAGGATGTCCCTCGTGAAGGTGATGCTCAAGCACGTGCTCGACACCGACGCCGACTCCGCCTGGCGCGCCCTGCAGAGTCCGGCCGTGTTCCGGGAGGTGATGTCCCCGCTCCTGACCGCCGCGTCGCTGGACGAGGGCGGCTTCCGCCCGACCTGGGGGCTCGGCTCCCACGAGGTCGCGATGGACGCCCTCGGGATCGTGCCGATGGGCGCGCAGGAGATCGACCTCTCCTACCGCCGCGTCCCCTCGATGCCCGACGTGCGGATCCTGCGCGACAGCGGCGGGCCCCTCACCGGCTCCCTCTGCCTGATCACCGCGTGGGACCACCGCATGGCCGTCGCCCCGCTCCCCGACGGGCGCACGCTCTTCCGCGACCGCCTCGAGTTCTCGGCGGGCCTCGCCTCGGCCGCGCTCTGGCCGTCGATGTGGGCGTTCTGGCAGTGGCGCGGCATCCGCATCCGCTCCCTCGCCCCGTCCTGGCGCCACGATCTCGGTGCCGACGCCCGCCCGCGCGGGGAGTCCGCCGCATGAGCCCCGACGGCGTCGCCGAGGAGGAGACCGAGCTGTCGCGCTCGGAGCTCCTGCGCCTCCAGTGGCCCTCCGCCGACGAGGAGGAGCAGGACGACGACGGCGTCTCGCCCCGCCGCCGCCTCACGACCGCGGTCGAGGTGTCGGACTGGCGCCGCCACGTCCAGGCCCTCTACGCGGAGGTGCGCCGGCTCTCGAACGTGGACCTGCTCGCCGCGCACGCGTCCTGGATCCGCGGGCGCAACGCGCTCTTCGCGCAGCACCCCTCCACCCCCCTCCTCCCGGCCGACCGTGCGCACTTCCGCTCGCTGCCGATCGCGCCCTACGACGCGGCCTGGCGCTTCGAGCTCGAGGTGGCCCCCGCCGAGGAGGCGCGGCGGATGGACGTGGAGACCGGCACCGACGGCACCGTCCCCTTCGAGCTGATCGGCACGGTCGAGGTGCCGGACGCCGGCAGCCTCGACGTCTGGCGCCTCGCGTCCTACGGCGGAGGCCTGTTCCTGCCGGTCAAGGACGCCCTCGCGGGGACACCCGGCGGCACCTACGGCGGTGGCCGCTACCTCCTGGACACCGTGAAGGGCGCCGACCTCGGTCCGGGCTCCGCCCCGGGGACGCTGGTCCTCGACTTCAACTTCGCCTACAACCCCTCCTGCGCCTACGACCCGGCCTGGGCCTGCCCGCTCGCCCAGGCGGGCAACCGGCTGCCGGTCGAGGTGCCGGTCGGCGAGCGCTACCGGGGCTGACACCGACCCTGGACGTTCTCGGAGGGGCGGCCGATAGCCTCCGGGCGGCGCCGTCGTGCGCCGGAAAGCAGGAAAGCCGCATGCCCCGTCCCGTCCTCCTCGTCACCGGAACCTCCACCGGCATCGGCCGCGCCACCGCGATCGAGGCCGCGCGCGCGGGCTGGCGGGTGGTCGCCACCGTGCGGGATCCGGAGCGGGCGGAGGGCCTGCGCGCCGCCGCCGCCGAGGCACGCGTCGAGCTCGACCTGCGGGCGCTCGACGTGACCGACGCGGACTCCGTCGCGGGCTGCCTCCGCGCCGTGGAGGAGGAGCTCGGCGGTCTCGACGCCCTCGTGAACAACGCCGGAGCCGGCCACCTCGGCACCCTCGAGCTGGAGGATCCGGAGGAGCTGCGCCGCGTGATGGAGGTCGACTTCTTCGGCACCGTCGCGGTCACCCGCGCCGCGATGCCGATGCTGCGCTCGTCCCGCGGCCGCATCGCCACCGTCTCGAGCGTCGGCGGCGCGATCGGGCAGCCGTTCAACGAGGACTACTGCGCGGCGAAGTTCGCGGTCGAGGGGTTCTTCGAGGCGCTCGCCCCGGTCGCCGCCTCCGTCGGCGTCCACGTGTCGCTGATCGAGCCGGGAGCGGTCCGCAGCAGCTTCGTCGAGAACGTCGGCATCGACGCGGCGGCGATGCTCGCGCAGGCCGGCCCCTACGCGCCGGCGCTCGGCGCCTACCTCGACCGCGCCGCGTCGTCCTTCTCCTCGACCCACGCGCAGGACCCGTCCGACATCGCCGCCGTCATCCTGAAGACCCTGCGCGACCCGGAACCGGCCTTCCGCGTGCAGACCTCGGACTGGGCGGGCGACTTCGTCGGGACCAAGCTGAGCGACCGCGACGGCTCCCGCGTGCAGGCCGCGATGCGCGGATGGATCGGCATCCACTAGAGTGGGATGGTGCGAGCGCAGCGACTGCGCTCCCCCGCGTCGTAGAACGCCCCTTGTCCCCTAGGACTCTGACCGTCGAGGATCCGTCCCGACCATCTGGCGCACGTGCATGAGGCCCCCGGCCGCGCGCACCGAATCGTACGGCGAACGGATGTGACCACCGTCACCTTCGCCCGAACGCCGATCACCCGCGCCCCCGGCCACCGCCTGCGCGTCTTCGATCGGCATGATGCCCCCGAAAGGCACCACTCCATGTCGAACACCCCCCTCTCCTTCAGCGCCCTCGGCGTGCCGGCCCCCCTCGTGGCCGCGCTCACCGCGAGCGGCATCACCGAGCCCTTCCCGATCCAGGTCGACACGCTGCCCGACACGCTCGGCGGACGCGACGTCCTCGGCCGCGGCAAGACCGGCTCCGGCAAGACCCTCGCCTTCTCCATCCCGATGATCGCCCGCCTCGGCGGCTCCCTCGCCGGCGGGCGCCGCCGCCCCGGACGCCCGCTCGGACTCGTCCTCGCGCCGACCCGCGAGCTCGCCACGCAGATCACCGCCGCGATGCAGCCCCTCGCCGACGCCTACGGCATCGTCACCACCACGATCTTCGGAGGCGTCTCGCAGCAGCGCCAGGTCGCCGCGCTCAAGCAGGGCGTCGACATCGTCGTGGCCTGCCCGGGCCGCCTCGAGGACCTGATGAAGCAGGGCTTCGTGAACCTCGACGCCGTCGAGATCACCGTGCTCGACGAGGCCGACCACATGGCCGACCTCGGCTTCCTGCCGGTCGTCACGCGCATCCTCGACAAGACCCCCCGTGGCGGGCAGCGCCTGCTGTTCTCCGCGACGCTCGACAACGGCGTGGACAAGCTGGTCAAGAAGTACCTCCAGAACGAGGTGCTCCACTCGGTCGACGAGGCCAACTCACCCGTCGCGCTGATGACCCACCACGTGTTCGAGGTCGACGGCCTCGACGCCAAGAACGCGCTCGTGAAGACCCTCGCGTCCGGCACCGGCCGCCGCATCCTCTTCATGCGCACCAAGCACCACGCGAAGAAGCTCGCCAAGCAGCTCACCGGCCAGGGCATCCCCGCGGTCGACCTGCACGGCAACCTCTCGCAGGTCGCCCGCGACCGGAACCTCGCCGCGTTCGGCGCCGGCACCGTCAAGGTCCTCGTCGCCACCGACGTCGCCGCCCGCGGCGTGCACGTCGACGACGTCGAGCTCGTCATCCACGTCGACCCGCCGATGGAGCACAAGGCGTACCTGCACCGCTCGGGCCGCACCGCCCGCGCCGGCAGCGAGGGAGACGTCGTCACCGTCGTCCTGCCCACGCAGCGCAGCGACGTGAAGACCCTCCTCCGCAAGGCCGCGATCCAGGTCGCGCCCCAGCAGGTGACGGCCGACTCGGCCGCCGTCGCGAAGCTCGTCGGCGACGTCGCTCCGTACGTCACCCCCAGCGCCGTCGTCGAGCCCGTCCGCGGCCAGTCGCAGGGCGGACGCTCGCAGGGCGCCAACGCGCAGCGCAAGCGCGCGGCCCGCACCGAGGGCACCGCCGCACCCCGCGGCGGACGCGCGACGGGTGCCGCGACCGGCGGAGGCGACCGCCCCCGCCGCGACCGCACCGCCGCCGAGGGACCCGCCCGCGGCGGCGCCCGCGGAGGCCGCAGCCGCTCGGCCGCCGGCGCCCCCTCGACCTCGGGCGGATCGCGCTCGTTCTACAGCACCGCGACCGGCGGAGCCGCCTCGGCCGCTCCCGCCCGCGAGTCCGCCGGCGGCGGCGCCCGCCGCGGCGGCCGCCGCGCGCAGGGCTGAACCGTTTTGTGCGCCGCGTAGCGGCGCACCGCGGTCGGCTTCAAGGACGGTCGCGGCGCGCAGAGCGTGTCGCGACCGGGGCTGAGCGTTCGGTGATCGCACCTCAGCGCTCGTCCTGATCAGAGCGCCGACATCACGAAGGGCCGGGGCCCGCGACTACTGGTCGCGGGCCCCGGCCCTTCGACGTTCACGCTTCACCTCTTCGAGCGGAGTCCCGCGCAGGGAGCTCCGGAAGTCCTCACCGCGTCCTGATCAGGCGATTCCCTGCTGCGCCGTCGTCGGGCAGGGGCGCCGCCTCTCCTCGCCCGGTCAGAGAGGTCCCGTGGACGCCGGATCCACGAGCCGAACGGCCGGGTCGCGTGCCGGCGGATCGGTCCAGGCGGACGCCCGACGCTCCAGCCGGCCCGCCATGCTTGCGAGCCGACCGCGGCGCGCCCCTATCGGCGCGCAGAAGGGAGCGCCGCGGCCGATCCGCGCCGCTAGGACAGGCGGCCGACGGAAGCGAGCGCGGCGCGGATCAGCGCGCCCCGCCCGCCCTCCATCTCGGCGGAGATCGCGTCGGAGCAGGCCTCGTCGGGGGTCATCCAGGTGAGCTCGAGGGCGTCCTGGCGGGGGTCACAGGTGCCGGTGACGGGAACGACGTAGGCGAGGGAGACCGCGTGCTGGCGGTCGTCGGTGAACGGTCCCATGCCGGGCATCGGGAAGTACTCGGCGACGTGGAAGGGGAGCGGGCTCGCGGGGAGGAGGGGGAAGGCCATCGGGCCGAGATCCTTCTCGAGGTGGCGGAACAGCGCGTCGCGCAGCGTCTCGCCGTACATCACGCGGCCCGAGACGATCGTGCGGGTGATCTGGCCGGAGGGGGTCGCGCGCAGGAGCACGCCGACCTCGGTGACCTGCCCGAGCCCGTCGACCCGGACGGGCACGGCCTCCACGTACAGCAGCGGGAGCCGCCGGCGGATCTCGGCGAGTTCGTCGTCGGACAGCCACCCGGAGTTCGGGTCAGGGGTGCGCACGCTCATGCAGCCATTCTCACCCTTCGCGGCTGGTGTTCCGACCGGCGGCGGCGATCCCGTACTCAGGGGGATGATGGTGCGATGGGAATCGACGCGAACGCGGTGCTGTGGTCCTCCTCCGAGCGCGACCGCGTCGGCAGGCCCCTCCTGGTGCTGCTGCACGGCTACGGCTCGCACGAGGGGGACCTGTTCTCGCTCGGCGCCTACCTGCCGCTGGAGCCGGTCCTCGCATCCCTCCGGGCGCCTCTCGCCCTGGGCGGCGGGGCGAACGCGTGGTGGCCCCTCCGGGTCCCGCTGGTACCGGACGAGCCGCGGGCCGATCCCGAGGCCGTCGAGGCGGCGGCGGCCGGTGTGATCGAGTGGCTCGACGGTCTGGAGCACCCGGGACCGGTGGGGCTGCTGGGCTTCTCCCAGGGCGCCGCGCTGGCGGTGCAGCTGCTGCGGCGCGCGCCGGGCCGCTTCGCCTTCGCGGTCGCCCTGTCCGGGTTCGTGGTCCCGCTCGCCGAGGGCGACGACGCGGACGAGCGGCTCGCCCGCGAGCGTCCGCCGGTGTTCTGGGGCCGCGGGACGCTCGACACGGTGATCCCGGAGGAGCTCGTGCGGGACGCGGCGGCCTGGTTCCCGGAGCACACGGCGCTCGACGCCCGGGTCTACGAGGGCGTCGCCCACGGAGTCGGGCAGGCCGAGCTCGCCGACATCGGCACGTTCGTGCGTCTCGGCTTCGCCTGACGGGCGGACTCCCCCGCGTCAAGGGCTCGCCCCCGGGCCGCGGCCCCGGCAATGTCGGAGGTGGCAGGGAGGATGGGTGCATGCCGGACGTCCTCGAGCGCTTCTCCCCCGCCACGCGCGCGTGGTTCGAGGGCGCGTTCCCGGCGCCGACCGCCGCCCAGGAGGGCGCCTGGTCGGCCATCTCGAGTGGAGCGCATGCCCTCGTGGTCGCTCCCACCGGCTCCGGCAAGACGCTCTCGGCCTTCCTCTGGGCGATCGACCGGCTCGTGCAGGGCCCGCCGCCGGAGGATCCGCAGCACCGCACGCGCGTGCTCTACGTCTCGCCGCTGAAGGCTCTCGGCGTCGACGTCGAGCGCAACCTCCGCTCGCCGCTCGTCGGCGTCACCCAGACGGCGCTGCGGCTGAGCGCCGAGGGCATCGGCAGCGCGCCGGCCACGGTCACCGTCGGGGTGCGGTCGGGAGACACGCCCGCCGCCGAGCGGCGCGTGCTGCAGAAGACGCCGCCGGACATCCTGATCACGACCCCCGAGTCGCTCTACCTCATGCTCACCTCGGCGGCGCGCGAGTCGCTCCGCGGCGTCGAGACGGTCATCGTCGACGAGGTCCACGCGGTCGCGTCGACCAAGCGCGGGGCGCACCTCGCCGTCTCCCTCGAGCGGCTCGACGCCCTGCTCCCGAAGCCGGTGCAGCGCATCGGCCTCTCGGCGACGGTGCGCCCGCGCGAGGAGGTGGCCCGGTTCCTCGCCGGCCGCTCCCCGGTCGCGATCGTGGCTCCGGCGTCCGAGAAGCAGTGGGACCTCAGCGTCGTCGTCCCGGTCGAGGACATGTCCGAGCTGGGGACGGCGGCTCCGCAGGACGGATCGACGATGGGGGCCACCGGTCCGCAGAGCGGGTCGATCTGGCCGCACGTCGAGGAGTCGATCGTCGACCGGGTCCTCGCGCACACCTCCTCCATCGTCTTCGCGAACTCCCGCCGTCTCGCCGAGCGGCTGACCGCCCGGCTCAACGAGATCTACGCCGAGCGCCGCGAGCTCGCCGGGGAGCGGGCGCGCGAGGCGGGCGAGCCCGTCGCCGTCGGGGCACTGCTCGCCGAGGCGGCCTCCTCCTCCGTCCGCCGCTCCCCGGCCGAGGCGATGGGAGCGGCCGGGGGCACGAGCGGCAGCGGGCAGTCCGCGCCCGACGAGGAGCCGCTGCTCGCCCGCGCCCACCACGGCTCGGTGAGCAAGGAGCAGCGCGCGATCATCGAGGACGACCTGAAGTCCGGCCGCCTGCGCTGCGTGGTCGCGACCTCGAGCCTCGAGCTGGGGATCGACATGGGCGCGGTCGACCTCGTCGTCCAGGTCGAGACGCCGCCCTCGGTCGCGAGCGCCCTGCAGCGCGTGGGTCGAGCCGGCCACCAGGTCGGCGAGGTCTCGCGCGGGTCCTTCTACCCCAAGCACCGGGCCGACCTTCTCCACTCCGCCGTGACGACGGAGCGGATGCGCTCGGGCCTGATCGAGGCGATCGCCGTCCCCGCGAACCCGCTCGACATCCTCGCGCAGCAGACCGTCGCCGCGACCGCCCTCGAGAGCCTCGACGTGGACGACTGGTTCGACACCGTCCGCCGCAGCGCCCCCTTCGTGTCCCTGCCCCGCTCCGCCTACGAGGCGACCCTCGACCTCCTCTCGGGCCGCTACCCCTCCGACCAGTTCGCGGAGCTGCGGCCGCGCCTCGTCTGGGACCGCGACGCGAACACGCTCACCGGCCGGCCCGGCGCCCAGCGCCTCGCCGTCACCAGCGGCGGCACCATCCCCGACCGCGGGCTCTTCGGCGTGTTCATGGTCGGCGAGCCGGGCTCGACCGGCAACCGCGTCGGAGAGCTCGACGAGGAGATGGTCTACGAGTCCCGCGTCGGCGACGTCTTCGCGCTCGGAGCCACCAGCTGGCGCATCCAGGAGATCACCTACGACCGCGTGATCGTGACGCCGGCGTTCGGCGAGCCCGGGCGCCTCCCGTTCTGGAAGGGCGACTCGCAGGGGCGCCCCGCCGAGCTCGGCGAGGCGATCGGGGCGTTCACCCGCGAGGTGGGCGCCGCCGCCCCCGAGACGGCCCGCGAGCGCTGCACGGCGGCCGGGCTCGACGAGTACGCGACCAACAACCTTCTCTCCTTCCTCGACGAGCAGCGCCTGGCCACCGGGCAGATCCCGGACGACCGCACCCTCGTGCTCGAGCGCTTCCGCGACGAGCTGGGCGACTGGCGGCTGGTGCTGCACTCCCCGTACGGGATGCAGGTGCACTCGCCGTGGGCGCTCGCCATCGGCGCCCGCGTCCGCGAGCGGCACGGCGTCGACGGAGCGGCCATGGCCGGGGACGACGGCATCGTCGTGCGGATCCCCGACACGGAGTCGGAGCCGCCGGGCTCCGAGCTGTTCCTGTTCGAGCGCGAGGAGCTGGAGCAGCTGGTCACGAGCGAGGTCGGCGGCTCCGCCCTCTTCGCCGCCCGGTTCCGCGAGTGCGCGGCGCGGGCGCTCCTGCTCCCGAGGTACAACCCGGGCAAGCGCTCCCCGCTCTGGCAGCAGCGGCAGCGGGCGGCGCAGCTGCTCGACGTCGCCCGCACCTACCCGACCTTCCCGATCATCCTCGAGACCGTCCGCGAGTGCCTCCAGGACGTCTACGACCTGCCCGCGCTGCTCCGGCTCGCCGCGCGGCTGGACGGGCGCGAGCTGCGGATCCTCGAGGTCGAGACGCCGACCGCCAGTCCGTTCGCGCGGTCCATGCTCTTCGGCTACGTCGCGGCCTTCATGTACGAGGGCGACAGCCCGCTCGCCGAGCGCCGTGCCGCGGCGCTCTCGGTCGACGCGACGCTCCTCGGCGAGCTGCTCGGCCGGGCGGAGCTGCGCGAGCTGCTCGACCCGGCCGTCCTCGCGCAGATCGAGCGCGAGCTGCAGCGCGTCGAGCCCGAGCGCCGCCTCCGCGGGCTCGAGGGCGCCGCCGACCTGCTCCGGCTGCTCGGCCCGCTGACGCTCGACGAGCTCGGGGAGCGCCTGGTCGACGAATCGGTCGCCTCGGCGGACGTCGCGAAGGCGCCCGCGATCGAGCGCGCGGTGCTCGAGGCCGACGTGGCCGCGCTCGTGAAGGCCAAGCGCGTCCTGCCCGTGGGCCTCGGCGGTGAGCAGCGGTACGCCGCGATGGAGGACGCCTCCCGGCTCCGCGACGCTCTCGGCGTGCCCCTGCCGATCGGCGTCCCCGTCGCCTTCATCGACCCGGTCCGCGATCCGCTCGGCGACCTCGTCGCCCGCTACGCGCGCACCCACGGCCCCTTCACCGCCGCCGCCGTCGCCACCCGCCTGGGCCTCGGAGTCGCGGTCGTCACCGACACCCTGCGCCGCCTCGCGGGCGAGCGCCGCGTCTCGGAGGGCGAGTTCCGCCCCACCGGCACCGGGACCGAGTGGTGCGATGCCGAGGTGCTGCGCCGCCTGCGCAGCCGCTCTCTCGCCGCGCTCCGCAAGGAGGTGGAGCCGGTGGACGCGGCCGCGTACGCCCGCTTCCTCCCCGCCTGGCAGCACGTCGGCGGCTCGCTCCGCGGCATCGACGGCGTGGCCTCCGTGATCGACCAGCTGGCCGGCGCGCCCATCCCCGCGTCCGCCTGGGAGTCGCTGATCCTGCCCGCCCGGGTGCGCGACTACTCCCCCGCGATGCTCGACGAGCTCACCGCGACCGGCGAGGTCCTCTGGGCCGGCGCGGGCACCCTGCCCGGCAACGACGGCTGGGTGAGCCTCCATCTCGCCGACACGGCAGGGCTGACCCTCCCCGTCCCCGCCGCCGACTCCGTGACCCTGACCGAGCTCCAGCAGGAGATCGTCGGCGTGCTCGGCTCGGGCGGCGGCTACTTCTTCCGCCAGCTCTCCGACGCGGTCGGCTCCACCGACGACGCGGGCCTCGTCGAGGCCCTGTGGGAGCTGGTCTGGGCCGGGCTCGTCACGAACGACACCCTGGCGCCGCTGCGCACCCTCGTCGGCTCGACCGGCGGCGCGCACCGCCAGCCGCGCGCCCCCGCCCGCGCCCGCGCGCCCCGGGGCCGGATGACCGCCCGCCCCACGATGGCCACCCGCGTGGGGCCGCCGACCGCCGGCGGCCGCTGGTCGATCGTGCCGCTCGCGGAGTCGGACGCGACGATCCGCGGGCACGCGCTCGGCGAGACGCTGCTCGAGCGGTACGGGATCGTCACCCGCGGCTCCGTGCAGGCCGAGGGCGTCCTGGGCGGCTTCGCCCTCGCCTACAAGGTGCTGAGCGGCTTCGAGCAGCAGGGCCGCGCCCGGAGGGGCTACTTCATCGAGAAGCTGGGAGCAGCGCAGTTCGGCACAGCCGGCAGCGTCGACCGGCTCCGCACGTTCGCCCCGCAGGACGAGGCGCAGGAGCGCTCACGACCGGTGCTCGCGCTGGCGGCGACCGACCCCGCCAATCCGTTCGGCGCCGCTCTGCCGTGGCCGCAGGGCGAGGGGCACCGCCCCGGTCGGAAGGCCGGCGCGCTGGTCGCCGTCGTCGACGGAGCGCTCGCGGTCTACCTCGAGCGCGGCGGCAAGACCGCCCTCACCTTCACCGCCGACGAGGCGGCCCTCGCCGACGCGGCCGGCGCCCTCTCGCAGCTGGTCCGCTCCCGCGGGGTCGAGAAGCTGACCGTCGAGAAGATCGACGGGGTCTTCGCGCTCGGCACGCCCTTCGGCGACGCCCTCGTCGCCGCCGGCTTCGTCGCGAATCCGCGCGGCCTGAGGATGCGCTCGTGAGCGCCGGAGGGAGCCCGCGTGCCCGAGGGTGACACCGTCTACCGATCCGCCCACAACCTCGCCGAGGCGCTGGACGGCGAGGTCCTGACCCGGTGCGACGTCCGCGTGCCGAAGTACGCGACGGTCGACCTCACCGGCGAGACGATCGACGAGGTCGTCCCCCGCGGCAAGCACCTGCTGATGCGGGTCGGCGACGCGCTGATCCACTCCCACCTCAAGATGGAGGGGAGCTGGCACCTCTACGCCCGCGGCGAGGGCGAGCGGCCGAAGTGGCACCGGCCGGCGTTCCAGGCCCGGATCGTCCTCGAGACCGAGGACTGGCAGGCGGTCGGCTTCGAGCTCGGGCTCCTCGAGATCGTCCCGCGCTCGGCCGAGGAGGACGTGGTCGGCTACCTCGGCCCCGATCTGCTCGGCGCCGACTGGGACGCGGACGAGGCGCTGCGACGCCTGTCCGCCGATCCGGAGCGGCCGATCGGGCTCGCGCTGCTCGACCAGCGGATCATGGCCGGACTCGGCAACGTCTACCGCGCCGAGCTGTGCTTCCTGCGCGGCGTGCTGCCCACGCGCCCGGTCGGCGGGAGCGGCGACCTCGTGCGCACCATCGCGCTCGCGAAGCGGCTCATCACCGTGAACCGCGAGCGGATCGAGCGCACGACGACCGGCAACCTGCGCCCGGGCCAGCAGCTCTGGGTCTACGGCCGCGACCGCAAGCCGTGCCGGCGCTGCGGCACTCCGATCGAGCGCGGTGAGCTCGGCGACGACGAGCTGCAGCTGCGGGTCACCTACTGGTGCCCGCACTGCCAGAGCTGAGGGGCTACTCCTCGACCGCGGAGCGGCGCCCGGGGACGTGCTTCTCGTGCACGCCGACGTCCGTCAGGCGCTCGATGCGGTCGACGTGGCGGCCGGGCTCGCCGCCGTCCGCGACGATCCAGCTGCCGACGAGGAGGAACCCGTCGCGGCCGCCGGCCGTCAGCGGGCCCGTGATCGTGAACGACCCGAGCGCCGGAGTCGAGAACGCCACGCGCACCGGATCCCCGTGCTCGAGTCCCTCGGCCGAGCGCTCCCCGCCGACCTCGTCAGCGTCCGGAGCCAGGGCGATGCTCTGGATCTCGGTCCCCGTGCCGAGGAAGACGTCCGCGACGACGAGCTCGCCGCCGACGGCCTGCCGGACGACCCCCTCGATCCCGTAGAGGCCGTAGCGCGGGGAGCGGACGAGGACGCGCACCGAGTCGCCGATCGCGACCTCGGCGAGAGCACCCCGGATCGAGGCGACGTCCCTCCGCGCGGGAGGGGCGGACAGGGCGTCGAGGATCGGGCTGGGCATCCGATCAGGGTAGCCGCTCCGGGAGCGCACCCGCCCGGCGGATCGGCGGCGGATCCCGGCCGGCCGGGGCGTCGGGTCGCCTGGGCCGCCGACGCCGCGCGCGAGCGACGGAGCGCCGGCCGGAGGGCTCCGGCACCGCGAGACCCCGGCACTGCGGCGACACCGGCACCGCCGGGAGACGCCGGTACTGCGGCAGGCACAGGCACCGCCGGGAACGACGAAGGCCCCGCCTGAGCGGGGCCTTCGGACGATGCGGAGTCGGTGGGATTTGAACCCACGGAACCCAATAAAGGGTTCTCCACCTTAGCAGGGTGGTGCACTCGACCGGACTATGCGACGACTCCTGAGCGCCCGCTGGCGGACGCACGACGACCATCATAACCGCACGCGCGAGGGCCTCGCGACACGGGCGCCCGCCCCTCCGCGGGAGGGCGAGAAGCCGCCTACTGGTCCGACAGGGGCCGGCCGATCGTGCAGGTCTCCTGCTGCGCGGTCTGCCCGGAGACATCGCTCGGGAGGGTGACCGGCCCGTCGGGTGCGCTCGTCGCGGGGGCGTCGGTCGCGGGGGCGTCGGTGGCCGGCGACTCCGTGGCCGCCGGAGCGCCGGTCCCCCCGGGCTCCTCCCCCGTCGACTGCGAGCCGCCGCCGGTGGTGCCGCTCAGCGCGATCGGCTGGTCGGCGAGGAGAGCCGCGTTCAGCGCGGACGCCGCGTCCTCGCTCGGGTACACGCCGTTGCCGTCGATGAAGGTCGGGTACTGCACGAAGACCACGTTCGCGAGGTCGACGTCCTTCACCGCGAGGCCGATCGACACGAGGGTGTTCACGTTCTCGAGCGAGGTCGAGAGCTGCATGTTCGAGACGGCCGCCTTCGCGAGGCCGTAGAGGTTCACCGGGTTCGAGAGCGTCGACGCGCTCTTCACCTTGCGCACCAGCGATGAGAGGTACACCTGCTGGCTCGAGATGCGGGTGAGGTCGCTGCCGTCGCCGACGCCGTGCCGGGTGCGGAGGAACGCCAGCGCCTCGGCGCCGACGAGCGTGTGCGTGCCCGCGTCGAGGTTCAGGCCCGTGTACTCGTCCTGGATCGGGGTGGCGACGCAGACGTCCACTCCGCCGACCGCGTTCGACATCTCGATGACGCCCTCGAACTGGATGAGCGCCGCGTAGGGGATCTCGAGCCCGGTCAGCTGCTCGACCGTCTGCACGGTGCACGCCAGCCCGCCGGCCTCGAGCGAGGTGTTGATCTTCGCCGAGTCCACCGCGTCCGAGACGGCGCCAGTGGCCGGGTCGGTGCAGGAGGGGATCGGGACGTAGAGGTCGCGGGGGAAGCTGACGACCTCCACGGTCGAGTGGTCGGCCGAGATGTGCATGAGCATCGTGACGTCGTTGAGGTTCTCGGCACGCTCGCCGTAGGCCCCGGCGGCCGATCCGTCGGCGCTGTCGCTGCCGGCGAGCAGGATGTTGACGCCGCCCTCGATCGCCCCGATCTCGGGCACGTCGCCTCCGCCCGAGTCGATCCCGAGGTCGACGGACGGACGCGCGCTCCCGGCGATCAGCGAGGCGGCGATCGCCACGATGCAGACCGCGCTGAGCACGCCGACACCCACGCAGGCCGCGAGGATGCGTGCGGCGAAGCGCACGCCGCTCGGGCGGCGCAGGCGGCCGTGCCGTGCTGCTGTGGTCCGGGTGGACGCGCGTTCGCTCATCGGGTCGTACTCTCTCTCGGCTGCGGGACGCGTGTCGTCCGGAGTCAGCGCGCGAGGTGGAGAGCACCCGTGGTGCCGCCCGCCCTCGGCTCAGCCGAAGAAGCCGACCGAGCAGGTCTGCTGGTCGGCGCTCTGGCCGGTGACCGATTCTGGCAGGGCAACCTTGGATCCGTCCTCGGGAGTCGCTGCAGGAGTGCCGGGTGCCGCCTCGGCCGTCGCCAGCGGATCCGCGGTCGCCGGGCCCGACGGAGCGGCGGTGTCGGCCGGAGCCGCCGCCTCGCCCTCCACGGTCGCGCCGGCGCCCGTGCCGCCGGTGATGGCGATCGGCTGATCGGTCTGCAGGGCGCTCGCCAGGACGTCGCCCGCGGCGCGGTCCGGCTCCACTCCGCTCGGAGTCGCCCCGGTCGGGTACTGCGCGAAGACGACGTCCGCGAGGTCGACGTCCTTCAGCGCGAGTCCCATCTGGACCATCGTGTTCACGTTGTCGAGACCGGTCGAGAGCGTCATGTTGCCGAGCGCCGCCTTCGCGAGACCGTAGAGCGCGACCGGGTTGAGGAGGGTGTCCGCGCTCTTGATCCGGCGCACGAGCGCCGAGAGGAAGACCTGCTGGTTGCTGATGCGGGTCAGGTCGCTGCCGTCGCCGATGCCGTGGCGGCTGCGGAGGAACTGCAGCGCCGCCATGCCCTCGAGCGAGTGCACGCCCGGCTCGAGGTAGGTGTTCGTGTAGGGGTCCGCGATCTCGGTCGCGACGCAGACGTCGACTCCGCCGACCGCGTTCGACATCTCGATCACGCCGTTGAACTGCACGACCGCGCCGTAGTCGACCCGGACGCCCATGAGGTCCTCGACGACCCCTGCCACGCAGCCGAGGCTGACGTCGCTGCCCATCGCCTCGTTGATCTTGGTGTCGTACCGGGCGGGGATCGTCTCACCCGTGGCGGCGTTCACGCACTCCGGGATGTCGACGTACATGTCGCGGGGGAAGCTCACGACCGTCGCGTTGCTGTGGTCGGCCGAGACGTGCATCAGCATGTTGACGTCGTTGAGGACGCTCGTCTCCTCATCGGGGTCGCCGTAGGCGTCGCCCTGGCCCTTCCGCGAGTCGCTGCCGACGACGAGGACGTTGAAGCCGCCCTCCAGTGCGCCGATCTCCGGGGCGCCTCCGGCCTCGACGCTGGAGCCGGCCGCGCCCGGGTGCAGGTCGACCGAGGGCTGCACGGACTGGACGATCAGCGTCGCCGCGATCGCGACCACCGACACCGAGGCGACCACACCGACACCGCCCACGAGGGCGGCTCCCTTCACCAGGGTCCGCGCGAGGGTGTGCCGCTTCTGGCGGCCGTGCCGCACGAAGGGGCGCGGCGTGCGCGGAGTGTCGCGAGTCTGTGTCGAAGGGCCCGTGCGGCGCATCCGTCTCCCGGTGTCGAGGCGTCAGTGGTGCGGAGGTGAGGGCCGGGCGTCGATCCCGGGCGTCGCGCAATCCTATACAGAGGGCTGGCGCGTTCCGAAGGAGAGCGGGCAGGCCTCCGTCGTCGCGCGCCAGGACGGGCGTCGGACGGCGCCGGCGGGAAGCGACGCGAAGAACGGGACGGCGTGGCGGAGGGCGTGGGATTCGAACCCACGAGACGTTTCCGCCCACCAGTTTTCAAGACTGGCTCCATCGGCCGCTCGGACAGCCCTCCCGGCCGCTCCCGCAGGAGCGACACCCGATAGTAACCGCCGAGCGCGCGGGACCGTGATCAGCGCAGCGCCGAGAGCGCGACCGCCACGCCGTCCTGGTGGACCGAGGGGATCACGGCGGAGGCCACGGCCCGCACCTCGTCGGGCGCCTGGCCCATCGCGAGCCCTGCGCCCTCGGCGGCGGCCCAGGTGAGCATCTCGATGTCGTTGCGGCCGTCGCCCAGCGCGACCACGTCGCTCCGCTCGATGCCCAGCTCCTCGCGGACGACCTCGAGCGCGGTGGACTTGTTGACGCCGTGCGGGGCGATGTCGAGCCAGGCGGTCCAGCCGATCGCGTAGCTGACCTGGTGCAGGCCCATCTCCTCGACCAGAGAGGTGAACTCCTCGATCCCGGTCTCGGGCGAGATCACGACGACGCGGGTGCACAGCCGGCCGAGCAGCTCCTCGAAGGGGACGTGGGTCGTCTCGGCACCCATCACGGCACCGCCCGGGAACGCCTCGGTGTAGAAGAAGGCGCCGTCCGCGTCCTCGACGGCGTAGTGCGCGTCGGGGAGGGAGCGGCGGATGGTCTCGAGGACCTCCGTCGGGTCGAAGGTCTCGACCGTCTCGGGGACGTAGGCGCCGGACGCGTCGCGGCGGAGCGTGACCGCTCCGTTGCAGCAGATCACGTACTCGGGCGAGATCCCGAGGCGCTCGACGACCGGCAGGGTGGAGGAGGGAGAGCGCCCGGTGGCGAGCATCACCTCGTCGCCCTGGGCGGCCACGCGGGTGATCGCGTCCGTCACCGCGCGGGTGATGGTGCCGTCCTCGTGCATGACGGTGCCGTCGATGTCGAGGGCGACGAGGCGGCGGCCGGAGGCGCGGGCCGCGCTCATGCGACGGGCTCGAGCACCTCGAGGCCGCCGAGGTGGGGCCGCAGCGCCTCGGGGACGAGCACCGAGCCGTCCGCCCGCTGGTGGGTCTCGAGGAGGGCGACGATCCAGCGGGTGGTCGCGAGCGTGCCGTTGAGGGTGGCGACCGGAGCCGTCCTCCCCGACTCGGTGCGGTAGCGGGTGTCGAGGCGGCGGGCCTGGAACGTGGTGCAGTTCGAGGTCGACGTCAGCTCGCGGTAGGTCTCCTGCGTGGGGACCCACGCCTCCACGTCGAACTTGCGCGCCGCGCTCTGGCCGAGGTCGCCGGCCGCCGTGTCGATGACGCGGTAGTGCAGGCCGAGGCTCTGCAGGACGTCCTCCTGGTACGAGAGGAGGCGCGCGTGCTCCGCCTCGGCGTCCTCGGGGAGGGTGTAGACGAACATCTCGAGCTTGCTGAACTGGTGCACGCGGATGATGCCGCGGGTGTCTCGCCCGCCCGAGCCCGCCTCGCGGCGGTAGCAGGTGCTCCAGCCCGCGTAGCGCTTCGCGCCGCCGGAGAGGTCGAGGATCTCGTCGGCGTGGTAGCCGGCGAGGGCGACCTCGCTGGTGCCGGTGAGGTAGAGGTCGTCGTCGCGGAGGCGGTACACCTCGTCGTCGTGCTCGCCGAGGAAGCCGGTGCCGTCCATGATCTCGGGGCGCACGAGGGTCGGCGTGATCAGCGGGGTGAAGCCGGCGGCGAGCGCCTTCTCGAGGCCCAGGTTCATCAGCGCGATCTCGAGGCGGGCGACCAGGCCCTTGAGGAAGTAGAAGCGCGCGCCGCTGACCTTCGCGCCGCGCTGCATGTCGATGCCGTCCAGCAGCTCGCCGAGCTCGAGGTGGTCGCGCGGGGCGAAGTCGAAGACGGGGCGCTCGCCGACCGTCCTGACGAGCTCGAACGACTCCTCGCCGCCCGCGGGGACGCCCTCGATGATCGGGTTGGCGATGCGCTTCACCAGCACGGTGAAGGCCTCGTCGGCCTCGGACGCCTCCTGCTGGGCCTGCTTGGCGGCGGCGGCGAGGCGCTGGGCCTCGGCGACGAGCGCCGCCTTCTCGTCCTTCGGAGCCTTGGCGACGGTCTTGCCGAAGGCGTTCTGCTCGGCCCGGAGCCGCTCCGCCTCGGTGATCGCCGCACGGCGCACGCGGTCGGCCTCGAGCGCCTCGTCGACCAGCTCGACGGAGTCGCCGCGCGCCTCCTGCGAGCGCTTCAGGACGTCCGGGTTCTCGCGCAGAAGTACGGGATCAATCACCCCAGCAGTGTAGAGGAGGGCCGGGACGGGCCGCCGCCCGCGCGTACCCCCGGGGCCGGCTGAGCATCGGCCGCGAGGAGGCATCCGATCGCGCGGACGGCTGCGAATCTGAGTCGTCCCCCGAGAACGTCCCCCCGCGTTCGACACCCCTGCTCCCCTGAAGGCTCTCCCATGCACGCCACCCCCCTCATCGACGCGACCCCCGGCGTCGTCCTCGAGCGCGACGGCTCCGTCGCCCGGATCACCCTCAACCGCCCCGACGCCCTCAACGCGATCGACCTCGGCACCGCGCGATTGCTGCTGAGCACCGTCGCCGACCTCGACGCCGACGCCGGCTGCTCCGTCATCGTGATCGCCGCGGCCGGCCGCGCGTTCTGCACGGGCGGCGACATCTCGGCGATCATGGGGTCCGAGCACCCGGACCACTATCTGCGCGACGTCGCGACCACGACCGCCCAGGTCATCCGCCTGCTCGAGGACAGCCGCGCCGTCGTCGTCTGCGCGATCGACGGCATGGTCGCCGGCGCCGGCATCGCCTTCGCTCTGGCCGCCGACATCGTGATAGCGACTCCCGCCGCCCTCTTCCTCAGCGCGTACGGCGACGTCGGGCTCGTCCCGGACGTCGGAGTCACCGCCGCGCTCCCCCGCGTCGTCGGCCGCCGCCGCGCGCTGGACTTCGTGCTGTCCGGCCGCCCGGTCCGCGCGGCCGAGGCGCTGGAGTGGCAGCTCGTGACCGAGGTCGTGCCGCGCGCCGACCTCGCCGGTCGCGTCGACGAGCGCGTGCGCGCCCTGGCGGCGAAGCCGGCGCACGTCGCGTCCGCCGCCCGCCGCCTCCTGCGCACCGACCCGCTCGACCGCGCCGAGCGCATCGTCGAGGAGACGGACACCCTGGTCGAGTTCCTGGCGGTCCCCGCCACGCGCACGCTCCTGGACGCCGAGCACGAGCGCCAGGCCCGCCGCGCCGCCCGGGCGACCGCCTCGCTCTGACCCGGCGCGAGCGTCCTCGACGCCGCTCCGGCCCCGGGCCGGGCGGACGTCCGCCCGGCGGCCCACGGATCGGCCGGGCGTTCCCCTCCGATCTCGGCTACGGTGGTCCCCGCGAAGGGGAGTAGTTCCCACCGTCCGCCGAGCGGACGACGAGGCGCGTCGACATGCTGGTCCGGGACGATCCGGGCCCGGCGCTCCACCCCGGCTCCGGCCGGGGCGAACGAGACCTTCGGTCAGTCGACGCACGTCCTGACCGGTCCTCTCGCGCGGGTCGGCGGACCTGAGCCAGGAGATCGCATGGCGACCACCGCCCCCACCCCCAGTCCCAGTCCCGCCCAGGTGCGCCGCTGGCGCCGCTACCTCGCCGACGAGCTCGCCGAGGCCTCCGTGTACCGCGACCTGGCCGGCCGCCGCTCCGGCGAGGAGCGGGAGATCCTGCTCGCGCTCGCCGTGGCCGAGGGCCGCCACGAGGAGCACTGGCGGGAGCTGCTCGGCTCCGCGGCGGAGCCCGCGCCCCGCCCGGACCTCCGCACGCGCTTCCTCGGCTTCCTCACCCGCCGCTTCGGCTCCGTGTTCGTCCTCGCCCTGATCCAGCGCGCCGAGGCCCGCTCCCCCTACGCCGACGACGACGACGCCACCGAGGCGATGGCCGCCGACGAGCGGATCCACGGCGAGGTCGTCCGCGGGCTCGCCGAGCGCGGTCGCAACCGCCTCTCCGGGACGTTCCGCGCGGCGGTCTTCGGAGCGAACGACGGCCTGGTCTCGAACCTCGCCCTCGTGCTCGGAGTGGGGGCGAGCGGAGTCGGGACGGGCGTCGTCCTGTTCACGGGCATCGCGGGCCTGCTCGCCGGCGCCCTCTCGATGGGCGCGGGCGAGTTCGTCTCGGTGCGCTCGCAGCGCGAGCTGCTCTCGGCCTCCAGCCCGGACCTCGACGCGAACCGCATCGTCCCCGACCTGGACGTCGACGCGAACGAGCTCGCCCTCGTCTACCGCGCTCGCGGGATGACCCAGGAGCAGGCCGACGCGCGTGCCGCCTCCGTCTTCACGGGCCTGCGCGGCGGCGCCGTCACCTCCCCCATCACGCTGGGCGGTCCCGCAGGAGACCCCGACGTCGACGAGCACGAGTCGATCGGCACGGGCATGGGCGCGGCGCTGTCGAGCTTCTGCTTCTTCGCCTCGGGCGCGATCATCCCGGTGCTGCCCTACCTGCTCGGCCTGACGGGGCTCGCCGCGGTGGTCGTCGCCTGCGTGCTCGTGGGCATCGCCCTGCTCGCCACCGGCGCGGTCGTCGGGCTGCTCTCGGGCGCCCCGCCGCTGGCCCGGGCGCTGCGCCAGCTCGGGATCGGCTACGGCGCGGCCCTGGTGACCTACCTCCTCGGCCTGCTCTTCGGCGCGTCCGGAGTCTGAGCCTCGGCCTCGAGGAGCTGCGCGGACTCGCGCGGCTCCTCGGCGCGGGGCCGCACGACGACGCCGCGCCACCGCAGCGCGGCCACTCCGACCGCCAGCAGCAGCGACGCCGGCAGGCAGCCCAGCAGGGGGATGCAGGAGTAGTAGAGGAGCTGCCGCTGGATCCACGCGGGCGAGGGCACGTCGGAGTCACCGTAGTAGGGCGGAGGCGGCGAGGAGTAGCCGGTGTAGAGGAGCGCGAGGCCGATCAGGGTCCCCGCGAGGCCGGCGAGCAGGAGCACGAGGAGCCACGGGTTCCTCAGCAGGGGCGCCTCGCGCACGGGCTCGGCGGGAGCTGCGGGAGCGGGGTCGGCGGCCGGCTCCGACAGGGGTGCGGGCGCGGTCTCGGCGCCGAGGCGGTGCGACCGCCGGCCCTCGGCGGCTCCGGCGATGTCGGGCAGGGCCATGATGCGGCGCGGTCCCGGCACGGACGAGGAGCCGGGGCGGACCACGCGCGACTCCGGGAGCGCGGGACGAGCGGCGGCTCCGGACGTGGCGGCGGGAGCGCCGGGGGCGGCACCCGAGCCGGGCCTCGCGAACGCCCGCTCGTCGCCTCTCAGACGCTCCGCCGGTCCCGAGAACCCGCGCTGGAAGGCCGGGTCGTAGCGCGGGTCGACCCGTTCGTCGTCGTCAGTCATCGTCGCGACCCGTCATCGTCGTCCCCGGTCATCGTCGACCTCCGGCTCGTGGGAGAGGATCCCGCGCAGCCAGTCGCGGGCCTCGAGGAACACCTCGTCGTCGTAGCGTCGCACGGAGGTGACCGGGCGGCGGTCAGCGCGCGGATACGAGCCGAGGAAGATCACCTTCGGGCTGAAGCGCCGCAGCCCCATCAGCGCGTCGGCGACCCGCTCGTCCTGGACGTGCCCGTCGAGGTCGATGACGAACCGGTACCGGCCGAGGGCGTCGCCGATCGGCCGCGACTGGATCATGCTCAGGTTCACCCCGCGGGTCGCGAACTGCTCGAGCATGTCGAGCAGGGCGCCCGGCTGGTCGGCCGGGAGCTCGGCGATCACGCTGGTCTTGTCGGCGCCGGTCGGCTCGGGCAGCGCGTGCGAGCGCGAGACGTGCACGAAGCGCGTGACGGCGTTCGGGTTGTCGCCGATCCGCTCCGCCAGCACCGCGACGTCGTGGTGGGCGACGATCCCGGGAGGGGCGATGGCCGCGTCCGCGGGAGATCCGCCCAGCAGGTCGACGGTGGCCTGGACGTTGCTGGAGGCGGGCAGGTGCTCGTGGCTGGGGATCTCGCGGTCGAGCCACACCCGGCACTGTCCGTAGGCCACGGGGTGCGCGGCGACGGTGCGCACCTCCTCGAGGCTCGTCCCCGGGCGGCCGACCAGGATGAACGACACCGGCACCAGGTACTCGCCGACGATGCGCAGCCCCGGGATCCGCGCCAGCGCGTCCTGCGCGGCCGTCACTCCGCCCTCGACCGAGTTCTCGATCGCGATCACCGCACCGTCGCTGCGTCCGGTGACCAGATCGCTGAGCGCCTCCCCCACGTTCGCGACGCTGCGCCACAGCTGTCCGCGCGCCTCCGGGACCTGCGCGAGGGCCGCCTCCGTGAACGTGCCGCTGGGCCCGAGATAGCTGTAGGCACGGGTCTCGGGGGCGCTGTCGGGCATGGCGCAAGCCTAGCCAGCCGCGGTACCCCTGGAGGGGGCCGGACTGCCACTATGGACCGCATGACCGATCGCGCAGGGAAGCCGGCACAGGCCTCCGATCTCATCGACGTCGAGGCCCTCGTGAGGGCGTACTACGAGAAGAAGCCGGACGTCTCCGACCCGGCTCAGAAGGTGGTGTTCGGCACCTCGGGCCACCGCGGATCCTCGTTCGACACGGCCTTCAACGAGGACCACATCGCCGCCGTCACCCAGGCGATCGTCGAGTACCGGACCGAGCAGGGCATCACCGGCCCGCTGTTCATCGGCGCCGACACGCACGGGCTCTCCCGCCCGGCCCTCACCACCGCCCTCGAGGTCCTGGTGGGCAACCAGGTCCGCGTGCTCGTGGACGAGTTCGACGACTTCGTGCCGACCCCGGCGCTCAGCCACGCGATCCTCCGCTACAACAACGACCCCGCGCACACCGACCGGGCCGACGGCATCGTGGTCACCCCCTCGCACAACCCGCCCCGCGACGGCGGCTTCAAGTACAACCCGCCGCACGGCGGCCCCGCCGACTCCGACGCGACGACCTGGATCGCCGACCGGGCCAATGAGCTCATCGCCGACGGCAACCGCGGCGTGACCTCGGCCGAGCCCTCCGCGGTCGAGACCTACGACTACCGCACGCACTACGTCGCGGACCTGGCGAACATCATCGACCTCGACGCGATCCGGAAGGCCGGCGTGCGGATCGGGGCCGACCCCCTCGGCGGCGCCTCCGTGCACTACTGGCAGCTGATCGCCGAGATGCACGGCCTCGACCTGACCGTGGTGAACGGGGAGGTCGACCCGGCCTGGGGCTTCATGACCCTCGACTGGGACGGCAAGATCCGGATGGACCCGTCCTCCCCCAGCGCGATGGCCTCGGTGGTCGCGCGCGCCGGCGACTTCGACATCCTCACCGGCAACGACGCCGACGCGGACCGGCACGGCATCGTCACCCCCGACGGCGGGCTGATGAACCCCAACCACTACCTGGCCGTCGCGATCGACTACCTCTACCGCCACCGCACCGGCTGGCGCGAGGACGCGGCGATCGGCAAGACGCTGGTCTCCTCCTCGATCATCGACCGGGTCGCGGAGTCGCTGGGCCGGCGCCTCTGGGAGGTCCCGGTGGGCTTCAAGTGGTTCGTCCCCGGGCTGGTCGACGGCTCGGTCGGCTTCGGCGGCGAGGAGTCCGCGGGCGCCTCGTTCCTCCGCTTCGACGGCACCGTCTGGACCACCGACAAGGACGGCATCCTCCTCGCGCTGCTCGCCTCCGAGATCGTGGCGGTCACCGGGAAGAGCCCGTCGGCGCTCTACCGCGAGCTGACCGAGCGCTTCGGCGACCCGGTCTACGAGCGCGTGGACGCGGTGGCGACGAAGGAGCAGAAGGCGGCCCTCGGCAAGCTGGACGGCGACGCGATCGCGGCGACGACCCTCGCCGGGTCCGAGATCACCGCGAAGCTCTCGAAGGCGCCCGGCAACGGCGCGGCCGTCGGAGGCGTCAAGGTCGTCACCGAGGACGCCTGGTTCGCCGCGCGCCCCTCCGGCACCGAGGACGTCTACAAGATCTACGCCGAGAGCTTCCGCGGCCTCGACCACCTGCACGAGGTCCAGGCCGAGGCGCGCACGATCGTGGACGCGGCGCTGAACTCCTAGGCGCTGCGCTCAGTCGCCCGAGAAGGCTCGTTCCCGCCCAGGAGAACGAGCCTTCTCGGGCGACTCAGCGGCGGTGAGGAAAGGGCCGGCTACCAGCGCGGGTGGACGGTGGGGCGGAAGTGGGTGTCGTAGAGGGCGTTCACGGCCTCCATGAAGGCGGGGCCGAGGGGCGCGGCGGAGGCGGCGGCCGCGTTGGCGCGGGCCTGCTCGGGCGAGCGGGCGCCGGGGATCACCGAGGTGACGCCCTCCTGCTGGATGATCCAGGCGAGCGCGGCCGCCGCGGGGGCGAGGCCGTGGTCGTCGGCGAGGCGGGAGAACTCCTGCGCGGCCTCCACGCCGGTCGCGAAGTCGACGCCCGAGAAGGTCTCGCCGACGTCGAAGGCGGAGCCGTCGCGGTTGTAGCTGCGGTGGTCCTCCGGCGCGAACACGGTCTCGGTCGTGTAGCGGCCGCTGAGCAGGCCCGAGGCGAGCGGGACGCGCGCGAGGATGCCGACGCCGGCCTCGCGGGCGGCGGGCAGCACCTCGTCGAGCGGCTTGAGGCGGAACGCGTTCAGGATGATCTGGACGCTCGCGACGTTCGGGCGGGCGATAGCGGTCAGCGCCTCCTCCGTGCGCTCGACCGAGACGCCGTAGGCGGCGATCGCGCCCTCGGCGACGAGGGTGTCGAGGGCGTCGTAGACGGCGTCGTCGGAGTAGACGGAGGTGGGCGGGCAGTGCAGCTGCACCAGATCGAGGGTGTCGACGCCGAGGTTGGCGCGCGAGCGGTCGGTCCAGGCGCGGAAGTTGTCGAGCACGTAGTTGCCGGGGATCTGCTCCGCGCGACGGCCCATCTTGGTGGCGACGAAGACCTGCGCGTCGGGGTGCGCCGCGCGGTAGGCGCCGATCGTCCGCTCGCTGCGGCCGTCGCCGTAGACGTCGGCGGTGTCGAAGAGGGTCACCCCCGACTCCACTGCGGCGTCGAGCACGGCGAGGGCGTCGGTCTCGGCGACGTCCCCCCAGTCGGCACCGAGCTGCCAGGTTCCGAGGCCGACGACGGAGACGGGGGCGCCGGTGCGTCCGAGGATTCGAGTTTCCATGCCCCCACCGTAGGTGCGGCCGAGCCCGCGGCGGACCCCCTTGCGTGTGCTCTAACGTCGAGGGCATGCCCCTCCTCGTGCTCGGAAGCGCCAACCTCGACCACGTCCACCGGGTCGCCCGGATCCCCGCTCCCGGAGAGACGGTGCTCGCCCTCGACGCGAGCACCTTCCCGGGCGGCAAGGGACTCAACCAGGCCGTCGCGGCCGCACGGACCGAGCCCGGCGCCGTCTTCGTCACGAGCCTCGGACGCGACTCGGCGGGAGACCGGCTCGCCGCGGTCCTCGGCGAGGAGCCGCTGGAGCTGCGCGCCCGCCGCGGCGACGTCCGCACCGGCACCGCGCAGATCACCGTGGACGAGCGCGGGGAGAACGCGATCGTCGTCGACTCCGGAGCGAACGCCGCCCTGGTCGGGCTGACCGGAGAGGAGTCGGCCCTGGTGGCGGCGGCCGACGCCCTGCTCATGCAGCTCGAGATCCCGACAGCGACGGTGACGGAGGCGGCCCGCGCCGCGCGCGCCGGCGGCACGGTGTCGATCCTGAACGCCGCCCCGATCGGCCCGCTGCCGGAGGAGCTGCTGGCGGTGCTCGACGTGCTGATCGTCAACGAGCACGAGGCCCGCGAGCTCGCCGCCGATCGCGGCATCACCGCCACCGACGACGACGCGCTCGCCGCCGCCCTCACCGCGCTGGTGCCGCTCGTGCTGGTCACCCTCGGCTCCGACGGCGTCGTCGTGGCGGTCCGCGACCGCGAGCCGGTGCGCACCCCGGCCTTCCGGGTGGAGGCCGTGGACACCACCGGCGCCGGCGACACCTTCTGCGGCGCCTTCTCGGCCCGGCTCGCCGCCACGGGAGCACGGCTCGACGATCCGGAGCAGCTGGTCGCCCTCACCCGCTGGGCGAGCGCGGCCGCGGCGATCTCGGTCACCCGCGCCGGAGCGGCGGTGTCCGCGCCGACGGCGGCCGAGACGGACGCGTTCCTCGCCGAGCGCGCCTGAGCGGGAGCTCCTCAGGGGGAGACGGCGCGGACACAGGCCTCGGGCGCCCTGCAGCACCGTCGCTCCGGTCGGCACGGTGCACTCCGAAGAAGCACGAGAGCGCCCGTCCCGGCTCCGCTCCTCGCGGCGAGGCGTCCCGGCGTGCGGACAGCCGCGCCCGCTCTCCGATCCGGCTAGTCGATCGCGGCGACCCGGACGGTCACCCGCGGCCGCAGCTCCGGATGCACCCGGACGCACCACTCGCGAGCCGCGGCTCCGATCGCGCGCGCCACGTCCGGCGCGGACGCCTCCGCGGTCACGCAGAGGTCGACGGCCACGGACACCTCGTCCCCCGCGACGCGGACCAGGACCGGATCGGCGAACGTGCCGCCGCTCGCGGTGCCCAGCGGCTCGACCACGATCCCGGTCGCGCTCAGCGCCGTCGCCGCGTGCGCGAGCACGTCGCGCACCTCGGGCCTGGCCGGCATCAGGGTCGCGACGCCCTCCAGGGCGCGCAGCTCCGCAGCGAGCGCGGACACCGGATCGACCGGGGCCGCCGCCTCGAGGCCGCTCACGACTCCTCCGTCCCGGGGACGTAGACGTCCTCCACGCGGACGTCGATCCTCGACACCCGCAGCTCGGTCTGGGTCAGCAGCCGCGAGTGCACGCGCTCGCGCACCTGCTGGGCCGCCTCGGCGATCGGCACCCCCCAGAAGACCGAGATCGTCAGCTCCACCACGACCTCCGCGCCCGGCTCGGCGATGTCGCCGACCAGGCGGCAGCGGCCGACCAGCACGCCGGCGACGCTGTCGCCCGCCTCGCGCACGAGTCCGCGGACCGCTCCCTCGGTGATCGTGAGCGCCACGTCGGGCTGGACGCTCGCCAGCGGGATGTCGCGTCCGGCCCGCGACTCGCGGCGCACCTGGGTGAGGATCGAGCCGAACCAGCTCTCCTCCGGCGCGGGCAGGCGTGCGGCGTCGTCGTCGATGAGCGCGCCGGAGAGGGCGCGCACGCGCTCGAGGGCGCGCAGAGTGCGCCGGTGCTCCGGCGACTCCTCGATGGCGGGGTCGTACGGAGTGCGCCCGCGGTCGAGGTAGTCGCTCAGCTCGTCGATGCCGATGCCGTCGCCCTCCTGCTCCGTAGCGTCCGCCTCCTGCTCGAGCGCGGGCGGCAGCACGACGTCGTGCTCCCCCGCGCGCTCCGGCCCGTCGCCGGGACCCTGGTCCGCGTTCATCGCGTCTGCTCCCTCATCGCCAGTCCTCCATCGCCACGACCAGCGACTCGCGCGCTCGGGCCAGCTTGCCCCGCACGGCGGTCACCGTGAGACCGAGGTGATCGGCGATCTCGTTGTAGGACTCCCCGCCGACCTCGCGCAGCACCCAGCACTGCCGCTGCGACTCCGGCAGCTCGGACAGGGCGTGCGCGAGAGCCCGCATGGCGTCGCTCTGCTCGGCGGCCTCGAACGGGCCGGGCTCTCGGGCCGGGGGATGCTCCACGGCGTCGACGTCGTCGGTCGGGCGGCGCTGGCGCAGCAGGTCGACGCTGGAGCGGCTGACGATCCGCATCATCCAGCTGCGCACGCTCGCCGGCTCCTTGAGCTGCGGGAGCTGCGCCCAGACCGTGATCAGCGCGTTCTGCACGGCGTCGGAGGCGTCGGCCTGCGAGCCGGTGAGGCGCCAGGCGTAGGCGCGGAGGATCGACTGGTGCCGCTTGACGAGCACCTCGAAGGCGCGCACGTCGCCCTCGGCGGAGCGCTCGGCGAGCAGCGCGTCGCTCGCCGCTTCCAGTCCGGGCACGGCGCCTCCTCCCTCTCCGCTCACGCGGCCTCGGGCCGCCTTACAGGTGACGCTCAGGAAAAAGTCCGCCGAGCACCGTGACGAACGCCGTCCGGGCTCCGTCTCACTCATGAAAGCACAGCCCGACCGGATTTCCGCCGGGCCTTCGACCCCGGTCTGCTCAGCAACGGCAGCCGATGAGACGTCCAGGAGACCTCATGAGCGACACCACGCGCACCCCCTCCACCACCCGCGTCGACAAGACCTCCGTCGACACGGTCACGAGCCTCGGCGGCTCCCGGACCTCCGGCACCGCCCAGGGCACCACGGTCATCGACGACAGCGTCGTGGCCAAGGTCGCCGGCATCGCGGCCCGCCAGGTGCCCGGCGTCTTCGCCCTCGGCAACAACGCCGCCCGTGCCTTCGGCGCGATCCGCCAGGCCGTCGGCGGCGCCGACCACGCCCAGGGCGTGAGCGTCGAGGTCGGCGAGACCCAGGTCGCGGCCGACGTCACCATCGTCGTCGAGTACCCCGTGCCGATGCAGAAGGTCGCCGACTCCGTCCGCGCCGCCGTCTCCGAGGCCATCACCGAGCTGGTCGGCATGGCCGTCTCCGAGATCAACGTCGCCGTCGTCGACGTGCACATCCCCGGCGACGACAAGGACGACGAGGCCACCGAGAGCCGCGTCCGATGAGCGACTTCCAGCGCCCCGCGCCCACCGCCCCCGGCGGCCGCAGCACCGTGCTCGGTGTCGTGGTCGGCGCGATCCTGGCCTTCGCCGCCCTGATGTTCGGCTTCTGGGGCTTCGTCCTCACCGCCCTCTTCATGGCTCTCGGCGTCGTGATCGCCCGCATCGCCGACGGCACCCTCGACGTGCGCAGCCTCGTGGACGTGTTCCGCGGCCGCACCACCTCCCGCTAGGAGCCCACCGTGACCGCTCTCGACACGCGTCCCGCATCGCCGGTGGCGGGCACCGTCACCATCACCGTCCGCTCCATCGAGCGCGCCGCCGTGGCGATCGTCCACGAGGAGCTGGGCGTGGAGGTCTCCGCGATCCGCGTCCGCCTCTCCGACGACCGGGGCGGCCTCGCCCTCGCGGTGACCGCGCCGGTCGTCGTCGAGCCGGGCTCCGCCCCGGCCGGCGGCTCCCTGCTCGAGCGCCTGCACGGCGACCGCACCCGCATCGCCTCCCGCATGGAGGCGCTGACCGGGCGCACCGTCAGCCGGATCGACATCCGGGTCACGGGCACCCGCACCCGAAGCACGAGGAGAGTCGCATGAGCCCCGCACCGTCGGCGCCCGACACCCGCTACAGCCGCTACCTCCGTCGCGAGACCCACAAGTCCCGCTCCGCCGCGCAGATCGTCGTCCTGGTGCTCATCGCCCTGGTCGCGGCCTACGTCGGCACGGAGGCGGTGCTCGCGATCCTCGGCGCCGCGCCCCTGCTCGCCGCACCGTCCGCCCTGCTGGGCGCGATCGTCGGAGTCGCGTCGCTGGCGAACCCCGCCCTCATCGGCGTGGCCGTCGGCGCGGGCGTCCTCGCTCTGGTCCTTCTGGTGCTCGCACTGGCGCCCGGGGCCCGGGCCCGCCACACCGTGGACGACGACCGCCTCGCCGTGGTCGTGGACGACGGCGTGATCGCCTCCTCCCTGGCTCGGGCAGCCCGCACGGCCGCCCACTCCCGCCGCGAGGACACCCGCGCCTCGCTCGGCCGGCGCACCGCACTGGTCGAGGTGACCCCCGCCTCCGGCATCGCGGTCGACCGCGACGCCGTGCAGAGCGCCGTCGACGAGGAGCTCGCCCGCATCGGCGCGAAGCCCGCCCCGCGCTCCACCGTCCGCGTCTCGACCTCCGGGAGGATCTGATGACCACGAGCAACCGCTTCGTCAACCGGCTCGTCCTGCTCGTCGTGGGCCTCGTGCTCGCGCTGGTCAGCGCCGGAGCCGTCCTGATCGCCGTCTCGCAGCCGGTCCGCGACTCCGTCCTCTCCTTCGCCGACGGCGAGGGCGCGGCCCTGGTCTCGCGCCTCTCCCCCGAGGAGGGCACCGCTTGGAGCGATGCCGCCGTCCTGTGGCCGCTCTACGCCGTCGTCGGGATCTGCCTCCTCGGCATCGTCCTCGCGCTGGTGATGGCCTTCGCCCACGGTCACGGCCGCACCGGCACCGTCCTCCGCGACGAGGCCGAGGGCACGCCCGCCGGAGGGATCGAGATCGCGACCGGCTTCGCGGAGGACGTCCTCGAGACGGCTCTCGCCGGGCGGACGGAGCTCCTCGACGTCACGGTCGCGGCCTACCGCCACGGCTCCGAGACCGCGCTGAAGGTGCGCGTCCTCCCCCGCGGCGGGGTCTCGCCCCGCACCGTGGTCGACGCCGTGCACCAGGAGGTCGACGCTCTCGACACTCTCCTCGGCGCCCGCCTGCCGGTCCTGCTCGAGGTCGCCTCGAGCGCCCGGGCCGGCTTCTCCAAGGAGGACCGGGTCGCCTGACCCCGGTCCCGCAGCTTCCCCGGCGCCCGCCGGCGGATGGTCACACCGAACAGAAGGAGCCCCTCATGGGTGCAGACGACAAGATCCGCAACGCAGCCGAGAACCTGGTCGGCAAGGCCAAGGAGGCCGTCGGCAAGCTGACGGACAACGAGCGCCTCGAGGCCGAGGGCCAGGCCGACCAGACCAAGGCCCACACCAAGAAGGTCGGCGAGGACGTCAAGGACGTCTTCAAGAAGTGATCTGACCGGAACCTCGACGGGGCCGTCACCGCATCAGCGGTGGCGGCCCCGTCGTCGTGCGTGGAGCGGGTGCGTCGAGCGTCAGACGCCCCAGAACATGATCCGGCCGGCGGAGGCCGCGTCGATGCTCTGGTCGTGGTTGTCGGCGGTGTGCGAGGAGTAGAGGATCCTGTCACCGTCGACGCTGGTCACGACGCCCGTGTGGTCCCAGTCGCCCGAGCCGTCCCAGTCGAACTGGACGATGTCGCCCGGCTTCACCCGGCTCCGCTCGGAGTCGGGGATCGCGGTCGCGCGCTCGGGGTGCGCGGCGAGGTAGGCGTTGAACGCGGTCGACGACGCCCAGGCGGAGCTGTACCCGCCGGAGGAGGAGTAGCTCCATTCGCCGTCCATCTCCCAGCCGCGGGCGATCAGCGACTGCGAGGTGAAGTTGACGCAGTCGTTGCCCGAGATCACGCCGTACTGGGCCGAGTTGTAGTCGTTCCAGTAGGTGGAGAGGTAGTCGAGCTGCGAGGCCAGGCGGCTCGCGTCCAGCGCGGCCTGGGCCTTCGCGGCCTCGATCGCCGGGTCGGGCGTGTAGGCGAAGGTGATCGCCGAGGCGACGACCTTCGTGCTGGCGAGCACGCCGGTCGCGGCGGGGCTGGGAGTGGCGGTCGCGGTCGGGGCGGCGAGGTCGGTCGAGGCCTCGGCCGTCGTGCCCTCCGCGGCGCCCGACGTGTCGACGGCCGGCTGCACCGCGTCGGCCGGGGTCCCGTCGACGGTGACCGCCGCGGCGGAGTCGGTGACCGCGTCGAACGTGATGGCCTGACCGTCGGCGTCGAAGAAGGCGACCGGGACCTCGCCCGCTGCCTCTCCGTCGGCCGGAGGGGCGGTGACCGTGATCTGGTCGGGGTTGTCGACCGCGACGCTGCCCTCGGCCTCGCCGAAGCGGACGGTGGCGACCGAGTCCAGGTTCGATCCCTCGAGCGTCACGCTCGTGCCGCCGGCGACGGTGCCGGAGGTGGTGGAGACGGAGCTGAGGACGACCCGGGCGGAGGCGGTGGTCGCGGGGAGCACGGCGACGCTGGTCGAGGTCGGAGCAGCGGAGGGCGTCGCGGTGGCCGACTCGGCCGAGGAGCCGGTGCCGACGGTGAGGCTCAGGCTCGACGCGACGGCCACGACGACGAGCCCGCCGGAGACGGCGAGCGCCAGCGTGCGCGGGGACGGGCGGAAGAAGGAGGCCCCGCGGCGGGCGGGCGCGGTGCGGAGCCGGTGCCCCTCCGCTTCGCGGCGGTCGCGGCGGGACGAGAACGATCCCTCCGGGGCGGGGTGCACCGGGGCGGGAGCCGAGGGCTGCGCGGGAGCGGCGGGCCGGATGCGGCCCTCGCGCTCGCGGGCCTCGCGGCGGGTCAGCGGAGCGCCGGGGGTCGGCGCGGGGGTCGCGGGGTGG
>NZ_PSWQ01000007.1:0-77649 GCF_002932915.1 Rathayibacter sp. RFBD1 | reverse complement strand
GCCCGGTCCCCACCCCTCCCGCTCCTGCTCCGCCCCTCCGGAGGACCCATGATCCTGCTCCGCCTCGCCTCCGCCTACGCGAAGCCCTACGCGCGCTGGGTGGCCGCCGTCGTCGTGCTGCAGCTCGTCGCGACGCTCGCCGCGCTCTACCTGCCGAGCCTCAACGCCGAGATCATCGACCAGGGCATCGGCCGCGGCGACACCGACTTCATCTGGGGAACCGGCATGACCATGCTCGGCGTCTGCGTCGTGCAGGTCGCCGCGGCGATCGGAGCCGTCTACTTCGGCGCCCGCACCGCCATGTCCGTCGGCCGCGACCTGCGCCGCGACGTCTACCGCCGCGTCGACTCGCTCAGCGGGCTCGAGGTCGGCGGCTTCGGCACGGCCACCCTGATCACCCGCGGCACGAACGACGTGCAGCAGGTGCAGATGCTCGTGCTGATGACCCTCAACTTCATGGTGTCCGCGCCGATCATGTGCGTCGGCGGCATCGTCTTCGCCCTGCGCGAGGACGCCGGCCTCTCCTGGCTGGTCTGGGTGTCGGTGCCGCTGCTGTTCGTCGTGGTCGGCTTCCTGGTGTTCCTGCTGCTGCCGCTGTTCCGCCTCATGCAGGACCGGATCGACGGGATCAACAGCGTGCTCCGCGAGCAGATCACGGGCATCCGCGTGGTGCGCGCCTTCGTGCGCGAGCCGTTCGAGTCCGAGCGGTACCGCAAGGCCAACGCGGCGATCACCGAGGTGTCGATCAAGGTCGGCAACATCTTCGTGCTGATGTTCCCCGCGATCATGATGATCCTGCACCTGGCCACCGCGGCCGTGCTGTGGTTCGGCGGGCAGCGGGTCGACGCCGGTCAGATGCAGGTGGGCTCGCTCACCGCGTTCCTGCAGTACCTCCTCCAGATCCTCACCGCCGTGATGATGGGCGTCTTCATGGTGATGATGATCCCGCGCGCGGTCGTCTGCGCCGAGCGGATCCAGCAGGTGCTCGACGCCCGCACCAGCCTCACCACACCCGAGGGCGGAGTCCCGACGCCCGCGCGCGGCCGCGTCGAGTTCTCCGGGGTCGTCTTCGGCTACCCGGGCGCCGAGCGCCCCGTGCTCTCGGGCATCGACATCGTCGCGGAGCCGGGCCGCACCACGGCCGTCGTCGGCTCCACCGGCGCCGGGAAGACCACCCTGCTCGGCCTCGTGCCGCGCCTGTTCGACCCGCAGGAGGGCACCGTCACGATCGACGGCGTGCCCGTCTCCTCCCTCGACCGGGCGCAGCTCGCCGAGGTGATCGGGCTCGTGCCCCAGCGCCCCTACCTCTTCTCGGGGACGATCGCCTCGAACCTGCGTTTCGGCCGCCCCGACGCGACGGACGCCGAGCTGTGGGAGGCGCTGCGCATCGCCCAGGGCGAGGACTTCGTGCGGAGCAAGGAGCACGGGCTCGACGAGCCGGTCTCGCAGGGCGGCACCAACGTCTCCGGCGGGCAGCGCCAGCGGCTCTGCATCGCGCGCGCCCTCGTCGCGAAGCCGCGGGTCTACCTGTTCGACGACTCGTTCTCGGCGCTCGACGTCGCGACCGATGCGCGGCTGCGGGAGTCGCTGGCCGACGCCACCACCGACGCGACCGTGATCATCGTGGCCCAGCGGGTGTCGACCATCCGCCACGCCGACCAGATCGTCGTGCTCGACGCGGGCCGCGTCGTCGGCCGCGGCACGCACGACGAGCTCCTCGAGACGAACGCGACCTACCGCGAGATCGTCGAATCCCAGCTGAGCGTCGAAGGAGTGTCCTGAGATGGCGCGCACACGCGACACCACCGCCCCCGAGGAGACGACGTCCCCCGAGCCCGAGTTCGAGCCCGGCGAGGGTGACGGCGGCATGTTCGGGGACGGGCCGCCCGCCCGCAAGGCGCAGAACTTCTGGCCCTCGGCCAAGCGCCTCTTCTCGCTGCTCGGCCCCGAGCGCGCCCGGATGGTCCTCGTGGTCGCCCTGGTCTCGCTGTCGGTCGTCCTCACCGTCATCGCGCCCAAGATCCTCGGGCAGGCGATGGACACGATCTTCAACGGCGTGATCGGCTCGCAGCTCCCCGCCGGCGTCCCGCTCGAGCAGATCATCGAGCAGCAGCGCGCCTCGGGCAACGGCACCTTCGCCGACATGCTGGCCAAGACCGACATCGTGCCCGGCGCGGGCATCGACTTCGTGGTCCTCGGCCGCCTGATCATCATCGTGCTGCTGATGTACGTCGTCGCGTCGGTGCTCATGTGGGCGCAGGGCTACATCCTCAACGGCCTCGTGATGCGGGTGGTCTTCGGCCTCCGTCAGGACATCGAGGCCAAGCTCAACCGCCTCCCGCTGCGCTTCTTCGACACCCGGCAGCGCGGCGACGTGATGTCGCGCGTCACGAACGACGTCGACAACATCCAGACCGCGCTGCAGCAGGCCTTCTCGCAGCTGGTGCAGTCGGTGCTCACCATCATCGGCATCGCCGCGATGATGTTCATCGTCTCGTGGCAGCTCGCGCTGATCGCGCTGATCTCGATCCCGCTCTCGGGCGTGATCGCGGGCGTGATCGGCGCCCGCTCCCAGAAGCTCTTCGCCGCCCAGTGGAAGAACACGGGCGCGCTCAACGGCCACATCGAGGAGACCTTCTCCGGGCTCGAGATCGTCCGCGCCTTCGGCCGCGACCGCGAGATGCTCGAGGAGTTCGACCGCCGCAACGACAGCCTCTACACCGCCTCGTTCGGCGCCCAGTTCGTCTCGGGCATGATCATGCCCGCGATGACCTTCGTCTCCTACCTCTCCTACGTGCTCATCGCCGTGGTCGGCGGCCTGCGGGTCGCCTCCGGTCAGCTGACGCTCGGCGACGCGACCGCGTTCATCCAGTACTCGCGCGAGTTCACCCAGCCGGTGACCCAGCTGGCGAGCATGGCGAACATGCTGCAGTCCGGCGTCGCCTCGGCCGAGCGCACGTTCGAGCTGCTCGACGCCGAGGAGCAGGAGCCGGAGACGGCGACCGCGTCGCTCCCGCAGCGCACCGACGGCCACGTGGAGTTCGAGGGCGTCTCGTTCTCGTACGACCCGGAGCAGCCGCTGATCGAGGACCTGACCTTCTCGGCGCAGCCCGGGCAGACGGTCGCCATCGTCGGTCCGACCGGCGCCGGCAAGACCACGCTGGTCAACCTGGTCATGCGCTTCTACGAGCTCACCGGAGGACGCATCCTGCTCGACGGTGTCGACATCACGAGCCTCGCGCGCGGCGATCTGCGCTCGCGCGTGGGCATGGTGCTGCAGGACGCGTGGCTCTTCCAGGGCACCATCCGCGAGAACATCCGCTACGGGCGCCTGGACGCGACCGACGAGGAGATCGTCGACGCGGCGAAGGCCACCATGGTCGACCGCTTCGTGCGCCAGCTGCCCGACGGCTACGACACGGTGCTGGACGCCGACGGCGGCAGCGTCTCGGCGGGCGAGCGGCAGCTGATCACGATCGCGCGCGCGTTCCTCGCGAACCCGTCGCTGCTGATCCTCGACGAGGCCACCTCCTCGGTCGACACCCGCACGGAGCTGCTCGTGCAGCACGCGATGAACGCGCTCCGCACCGACCGGACCTCGTTCGTCATCGCGCACCGGCTCTCCACGATCCGCGACGCCGACACCATCCTGGTGATGGAGTCGGGCCGGATCGTCGAGCAGGGCGCGCACGAGGCGCTCCTGAAGCAGCGCGGTGCCTACTACGAGCTGTACATGACCCAGTTCCGCGGAGGAGGCGACGAGGCGGGCGAGCACGCCGCAGCGGGCGCGCTCCCGAGCGGGGGAGGGGTCGCCCCGTAGAGTAGGCGCGTGACCGACGCACGCCAGCAGCTCATCGAGTACATCGGCTCCGACGCCGTCTTCCACGGGGACTTCACCCTCACGAGCGGCAAGAAGGCGTCGTACTACGTCGACCTGCGCCGCGTGAGCCTCGACCACCGCGTCGCGCCGCTGATCGGGCAGGTCATGCTCGACCTCATCGCGCCGATCGAGCGCGTCGACGCCGTCGGCGGCCTCACCATGGGCGCCGACCCGATCGCCGCCGCGATCCTCCACCAGGGCGCCGCCCGCGGTCTCGCCTACGACGCGTTCGTCGTGCGCAAGGAGCCCAAGGACCACGGCCGCGGCCGGCAGGTCGAGGGCCCCGACCTCGAGGGCAAGCGCGTCGTCGTCGTCGAGGACACGTCCACCACCGGCGGCTCGCCGCTGAAGGCGATCGAGGCCCTGCTGAAGGTCGGCGCCGAGATCGCAGGAGTCGCCGTCGTCGTCGACCGCGCGACCGGGGCCCGCGAGATCATCGAGGACGCCGGCTACCCGTACTTCGCCGCGATCGGTCTGGCCGACCTCGGCCTGAGCTGATGGTCGACGAGGGGGGACGCGGCGGGGGCCCGGGAGGCGGCGAGCACCCGGAGCCGGAGGGCCGCGAGCCCGAGCCTGCCGGATCGGAGACCTCCGAGCTGGAGCGTGCCGAGCCGGAGCGTGCCGAGCCGGAGCGTCCCGTCGGCAGCAGCGAGTGGCTGCTCCAGCAGCTCAGCGGCGGCCGCCTGAAGAGCATCTTTGACTCGCCCCGCCCCGTCCCTCCCGTGGAGGAGTCGCGCGCGGAGCGGACGTCCGGTCCTGCTGAGTCCGCAGCCGACGAGGCCCACGCGTCAGCGGAGGAGCGGAGCGTTGCGAGTGAGTCGGCCTCCTCTGCCGACGCGGCCGGACCGTCCTCGGGCGACTCCGACTCCGACGCTGCGCCGCGCCGTGCCCCTGCCGCTCCGGTCGGCCTGTGGCCGGGGGAGCCCGTGCTGAGTGCGACGCCCGCCGCCGAGGAGGCCGGCGGCGACCTCCCGAACCCCGCGGACGACTCCGCTCCGGTGGGGGAGCAGGACGCCGACGCCGACCGCGGAACGGTCGCGGAGCCGGAGCGCTCCTCCGGCCGCGACGGCGTCCCCGCCGAGGGACGGAGCTCTCCGGGCCCTGACACGGGAGCCCCCGATACGGGAGCCCGCGCCATGGGAGCGCCCGAGACGGGTGCCCGTGAGGCGAGTGCCAGCGAGACGGGTGCCCGAGAGACGGGTGCCGGTGGGACGACTGCCCGCGACACGAGTGCCTCCGACGCGGACGTGTCCGATGAGGACGCCTTCGACGCGTTCTTCGCCCCCCTCCGCGACGACAACGCCGACGGCTCCGGCTCCGACGCCTCCACCGATGCCGGCCGCACCGAGGTGCACCGCCGCGGGGCGGACTCCGTGCGCCCGGTCCTGCCGCACACCGACCCTCCCGCCGACCTGCCGACCGCCCCCGCCGGACTGCGCAGCGCGCACCGGCCGGACGACGAGCCCGATGCCGGATCCTCGGCCGACGTCGACCCGGCGGGCCGCTCCGGCGTCCCCTACCCCGCCGACGGACGCCCGGTCGGCGCCACCCCGCCGACTCCGCGCGAGCCGACTCCGCCCGCCGTCTACGAGTGGCCCGACCCGCGCGGGGACTGGGACCAGCCGCCCGTGTGGGAGCAGGTCGTCGCTCCGCATGACGAGCCCGACGAGGACGGCGGCGACGAGGAGCTGTGGCGCGAGACCGCCGGCGCCTACTCGTGGAACCTCGAGCCGGCCGCCGAGCCCGCCGACCGCGCCGAGCCCGCACCCTTCCGCACCGCTCCCGCGGCCGCCCACGTCAACGCCGCTCCGCCGCGGAAGCGCCGCTCCGCCCGGTCCCGACCCGAGAGCCGCGAGCGCGACTCGGCGCCCGCCGCAGCACCCGCGTGGCGCACGCTCAGCCGACGCCGGCTCCTGATCGGCCTGATCGCGGCGGGTGCGGTGATCCTCCTCGCCGGGCTCTTCGCGATCGGCATCGCCGTCGGGAGCGCCGGCGGCCGAGCAGAGCCGCAGGCCGCCCCTGTCGTCAGCGAGACGCCCACGGCGGAGCCGACCCCCTCGCCCACGCCGACCGCGACCCTCCCGACCGTCGGACCGCTGCCCGTCGGCACCTGGGCCTGGAGCGCGCTCCTCGGCGGCGAGTGCGTCGATCCCTTCGACTCCGTCTGGGCGGAGGAGTTCACCGTCGTGGACTGCGCGGCGGCTCACTCCGCCCAGCTCGTCGCCACGGCGGAGCTGACCGACGCGGCGTTCCCCGGCCAGGACGCTCTGGCCGTCACCGTCTCCTCGCTCTGCCAGGCGCAGGGCGTCGTGGACGTCGCGGCGGCCGAGACCTACGGCGACGTGCAGGTCGCCGGTGCGTTCCCCGTCACCCAGGAGCAGTGGGACGCGGGCGAGCGCAGCTACTACTGCTTCGTCGACCGGGCGGGCGGCGGCGAGCTGACCGGCTCCCTCGCCGGCACTCCCGCGGCCTGACGCGCGCCGTCCCTCGGGCCTCGGAGGATGCCGCCGGGCACCGGCCCGGTGCACCCGGCCGAGCCGCGGAGCGCCCAGTAGGATCGCTCGTCGTGCAGGAGAACGAGGCGACCCCCGCGACCGGACCCACCGCCTCCGTGGAGCTCACCACGAACGGCGTCGGCCCCTGGCAGGGGGAGTGGCCCGAGGACGACCGCCTCGACCCGGAGCTGCTGGAGCGCGGCGACGCGCGCAACGTGGTCGACCGGTTCCGCTACTGGCGGATGGACGCGATCGTCGCGGAGCTCGACCGCACGCGGCACCCGTTCCACGTCGCGATCGAGAACTGGCAGCACGACATGAACATCGGCTCGATCGTCCGCAGCGCCAACGCGTTCGGCGCGGAAGGCGTCCACATCGTCGGCCGGCGGCGCTGGAACAAGCGCGGCGCGATGGTCACCGACCGCTACCAGCACGTCCAGCACCACGAGACGGTGGCCGACCTCGTGCAGTGGGCCGCGGAGGCGGACGTGCCCCTCCTCGCCGTCGACAACGTCCCCGGCTGCGTGCCGCTCGAGACCTACCGGCTCCCCGAGCGCTGCCTCCTGCTGTTCGGGCAGGAGGGACCCGGCCTCTCGGAGGAGGCGATCGCCGCCTCGGAGGCCGTGCTCGAGATCACACAGTTCGGCTCGACCCGGTCGATCAACGCCTCGGCGGCGGCAGCCGTCGCGATGCACGCCTGGGTGCTGCAGCACGTCCGCTTCTGACCCCCGCGAGCCGCGGTGCCGTGTCAGCAACCGGCGCCCGGCCCGCTGCCGGGCCGCCGGGACTCAGACCGCCGAATCCGGCGGGAACTCCGACTCCAACGGCTCCGACGACAGGAGCTCGTGCACCCCGCTCAGCACCTCGTCCGGGCGGAACGGGTAGCGCTCGATCTCGGCCTCGTCGCTGATCCCCGTCAGCACCAGCACGGTGTGCAGGCCCGCCTCGATGCCCGCGACGATGTCGGTGTCCATCCGGTCGCCGATCATCCCGGTGTTCTCGCTGTGCGCGCCGATCTTGTTCATCGCCGAGCGGAACATCATCGGGTTCGGCTTGCCGACCACGTACGGATCCTTGCCCGTCGCCTTCGTGATGAGCGCCGCGATCGCCCCCGTCGCCGGGAGCACGCCCTCGGCGCTCGGCCCCGTCGCATCGGGATTGGTGACGATGAAGCGCGCACCCGCGACGATCAGGCGGATCGCCTTCGTGATCGCCTCGAAGCTGTAGTTGCGGGTCTCGCCCACGACCACGTAGTCCGGCGCCGTCTCCGTCATGATGAAGCCCGCCTCGTGCAGCGCGGTGGTGATCCCCGCCTCGCCGATCACGAACGCGCTCCCGCCCGGCTTCTGCGACGCGCAGAAGTCCGCCGTCGCCAGAGCGCTCGTCCAGATCCGCTCCTCCGGCACGTGCAGCCCCGACCCGCGCAGCCGCGCCGCCAGATCCCGTGGCGTGAAGATCGAGTTGTTCGTCAGCACCAGGAACGGGGTGCCCGAATCGGTCCACTCCTGGATCAGCTCGGGCGCGCCGGGGAGCGCCTTGTTCTCGTGCACCAGCACGCCGTCCATGTCCGTGAGCCAGGCCTCGACTTCACTGCGGTTCGTCGCCATGGGTCGATGCTATCGGCGGCACCCCCGCGCACGACGGCGACGACCGGCGAACCGCCCGGCTCCCTCCGCTGACGCCCCTGTGGAGGGACGACCGTCGTGCGCCGGACGGCCGGACCCCGGACCCGCACAGCCTCGAGCGGGATAGCCTGGGAGGCATGAGTGGCGAGAACCTGCTGGGCCCCGAACCGACCCTCCTCCCCGACGAGCCCGCGGTCACCGCGGCCCTCGCGAAGCACGCGAACCCGGGAGCCGTCGAATTCGCCGCCCTCGCCGCCGCCCACCCGCGCTCCCCGCTGGCCTGGGCACTGCTCGCCGACAGCGTCTGGGGCATCGACGCGGCCCTCCCCTCCTACGCCTACGCCCGCGTCGGCTACCACCGCGGCCTCGACCTCCTCCGCGGAGCCGGCTGGCGCGGCCAGGGCCCCATCCCCTGGCGCCACGGACCCAACCGCGGATTCCTGCTCTCCCTGTACGCCCTCCGCCGCGCCGCCGACTCCATCGGCGAGACCGAGGAGGTCACCCGCCTCACCCAGTTCCTTCAGCAGGCCGACCCGATCGCCATCGAGGAGATCGAGCGGTACCACGAGGACGCGTTACCCCCTACCGCCGCCATCATCATCCTCGGCAACGACTAGGCGCCGCCCGGGTGCGGTTCTGGCGGCGTTGTCGTCGGGCGCCGTAGCGCCGCTACGGCTTCCTCCTCCGCCTTGCCAGAACCGCACCCGGACGCCGCCTAGCCCTGTGCTGGTGGGGTGGGCGCCGTGCCTGCGGCACGAGCGCGGGGCGCCGTGCCGGGGGCACGAGCGGCCGTGGAGGGCTTGAGCGGGGGGCCGTACCTACGGCACGAGCCTGCTCGCGTGGGAGTGCGGGGGCCGTGCCTGCGGCGCGAGCCTGGTCGGGGTGGAGGAGTCGGGCCGTGGTTGCGGCACGAGCGTGGTGCGGGTGCTGGAGGGTCGGGCCGTGCCTTCGGCACGAGCCGCTTCGGGCGCGGGGGTACGGACGTGCGTTCGGCGCGCGTCCGGCCTCGGGTGGCTGGTGGGTGCTCTAGGCGGCACCTGAGGGCTGCGGCAGGATGGGGGGATGGACGGCGGGGCGGTGGAGCGGCTTCTCGAGGGGCTTCCGGGAGCGGAGGCGGGGTTCCCGTTCGGGGAGGGGATCCGGGTGTGGAAGGTCGCGGGGAAGGTGTTCGCGCTCGAGTCGGAGCGGTTCGGGCGGCCGGTCGTGAGCGTGAAGGCGCTGCCCGAGAACGTGGTGCACCTGGTCGCGGGGGTCGACGGGATCGAGCCCGGCTACCACCTGAACAAGAAGCACTGGGTGACGGTCGACGCCGGCGGGACCGTGGAGCCCGAGCTGGTGCTCGAGCTCATCGAGGAGTCGCACGCGATCGTGGTCGCGAACCTGCCGAAACGGCTCCGCCTCGCCCTCGACGGCACGGCGTCCGGATCGTTGAACGAGGACGTCTGACAGCGGCCGGGACGCGCAGGGCCCGGACGCGCAGACCCCCGAACCGGCCGAGCCCGGACGCGCTGCGCCCGAGGCCCCGACGGAGCACCGGACGCCTGACGGTGCCCGCCTGCGCAGCGCCTGGACGCGCGGGTGCACAGGACCCGCGAGGGGGCGCCGACGCCTGACGGCAGCTGGACGCGCACCGCCCACGACGTCCAGCGCCCGAGGCCTGCGACGACCCCCGGATGCACGGAATCCCCCGCCGCAGCAGGGGATCCCGGAACGTCTCGCGCGGAGCGGCTACAGGCCGTAGGAGCGGAGGTACGCGGCGGTGTCGTGCCAGCCCTCGACGGCGAAGCACTCGACGCCCATCGCCTTGACGGGGTAGTCGTTGCCGTCCGGGTCGAGGCGGTCGCCGACGAAGATCATGTCGTCGAGAGGGATGCCCGTCAGCTCGGTGAGCTTGTTCATCCCGTACGCCTTGTCGATGCCCTTGCGGGTGATGTCGACCGACGTCGAGCCGCCGGAGCGGACCTCGAGGTCGGGGAGCACGGCCTGCACGGCCTCGCGGAGGGTGTTCTTCTTCTCGCCGTCCGGGTCCCAGGCCTGCTTGACCTCGACGGGTGCGGACTGGCCGAGGGCCGAGAAGGTGATCTGCGAGTCGCGGTCCTCGAGGATCGGGCCCCAGGTCTCGGACTCCCAGTAGCCGAGCTCCTTCGCCTTCTCCTCGACGGCGGCGAGCGCGCGCGACTTCTCGTCCTCGGTGAGGTTCTCGGCGTAGATCTGCGCCCAGTCGCCGTTCTCGTACCGGTAGTACTGCGTGCCGCAGGTGGGCATGAGGTGCAGCTTCGCGAGCACCTCGGGGTCGGCGCCCTCGAGGCGGTCGAGCACCTGCATCCGGAACTGGCCGATCTGGCCGCCCGAGATGATGCACACCTCGGTGGCCTGGAGCAGCTTCACGAAGAGGTCGGCCATCGCCGGGTCGACGGGGGACTTCGAGGCGGCGAGGGTGTCGTCGAGGTCGAAGGCCATCAGGCGGGGCAGGGTGCTCATGGAACTCGTTTCACGGTCTGCGGACGGGGCGGTAACGAGGATACGGGGCGCCGCCGGAACGCGCTCGCGGTCGGCGCGAGCGGGCTCCGAGCGCAGACTGGGGGCATGACCGCCGCCACAGCGACCGACGGAGGACGCCGCTCCCTCCCGCGCACTCTCGCCCGCATCCTCCTGGGCCTGCTGCTCGTCACGGCCGGCACGGCGCACCTGACGGTCGCGCGTCAGGCCTTCCAGGCGCAGGTCCCGCCGTGGCTGCCGGCCGACCCGGACCTGGTGGTCGTCGCGTCGGGCGTCGTCGAGATCGCGCTCGGGCTCGCGCTCGTCGTGCTCGTGCGGTGGCGCGTGATCGTGGGAGTCGTGGTGGCCGCGTTCTTCGTCGCGGTCTTCCCGGGGAACATCTCGCAGCTGGTGACGCGGACGCCGGCGTTCGGCCTCGAGACGGACGCGGCGCGCGCGGTGCGGCTCGTCTTCCAGCCCCTGCTGGTGGTCTGGGCGCTCTGGTCGACCGGGGCGTTCTCGGCCTGGCGGGCCCGCCGGTCGCGACGCCGCGGGGACTGAGCCGCCGGTCCGCGGCCCGATCGTCCCGCGATCCTCCGGAACGACGAACGGCGGCCGGCGGGAGACCCCGCCGACCGCCGCCCGTGCCCTGCTCGGCTAGGCCGCGAGGCGGCGTCGCGCGACGACCAGCGCGAGACCCGACAGCAGCAGCACGAGGGCTCCGCCGATCAGGCCGGCCGCGTCGGCGCCGGTGTTCGCGAGCGAGCCCGGGCCGGAGCCTCCCGCGACGGGGGCCGCCGTGGTGGTGGGGTGCGGCGACGGAGCGGTGGTGGGATGCTCCGTCGGGGTGCCGGGCTCGGTCGGCGCCGGGGTGACCGGGACCTCGGCGGCGGGCTCCGTCGTCAGCGACCAGTTGGGGTCGTAGAAGTCGGCCTGGTCGATCACGCCGCGGGCGGTCGACCAGTCGATGAGGAGCTGGCGGATCTCGAGACGCTCGTCGTAGACGAGCGGTGCCTGCGCGACGGCCGGGTAGGCGCCTCCGCCGCTCTGGCGGTAGTTGTTGACCGCCATCACGAAGCGCTCGTCGTCGGCGACCGGGGTGCCGTCGGCGTGGGCGAGACCGCGGATCCGCGAGCCGGCGGGCTGGGAGACGTCGATCACGTAGTCCAGGCCCGAGATCGCGTCGTAGTTGTAGTCCGGGATGCCGTCGGGGCGGTCCTCGGTCGTCGCGTTGGTGCCGGTCTCGGGGTCGAACACGGCGCCCTCGGCGGTCTGCACGAAGTAGCGGGCCGAGAACTCGAGGTAGTCGCGCACCTCGGCTCCGGTCAGCTCCACTCCGCGGAGGGTGTTCTCGTAGATGTACAGGCCCGCGATGTCGCGGATGCTGACCTGCCCCTTCGGGAAGACGGCGGTGCGCGAGAACGGCGACGCCTGCGAGATCACCGGCAGGTCTGCCCACTCGGTGCCCTCGAGCGCCGTCTCGACGGTCTCGGCCTGGACGGTGTTGATGAAGTCGATGATCGGGGTGTCCTCGTAGCGCGAGGTCGCGGCCGAGAGCTCCTCGACCGAGTCGGCGACGGGGGTGTTCACGTACTCGATCGTGGCGGCGTGCTGCTCGGCGAGGGCGTCGACCAGTGCGGGCGACTCCTCGGCGATGTCCTTCGCGTAGACGGGCTGCGTGACGGGTGCGTTCCCGGCCGACCAGTCGACCTCGAGGCCGCCCGCGGCGTCCGGCATCAGGTTCAGGGTGACCTCGGTGAGGCCCTGCGCCCAGAACTCGGGCTGGGTGACCAGCACCTGCTCGCCGGCGACATTGGTGAACAGCGTCTGCGGCAGGTCCTTGTGGCTGTGGCCGGCGACGACCACGTCGATCCCGGGGACCTGCGTCGCGATGTTGTTGACGACGTCCTCGTTGAGGTCGGCGGCGTCGTACTCGGCGTCCGGCACCGTGCCCTGGCCGGTGTGCGCGAGGACGACGACCACGTCGGCCTGCTCCTGCACGATCGGGACCCACTGCTTCGCGGCGGCGACCATGTCCTGGAACTCGAGGACGCCGTCGACGTACTGCTTGTCCCAGACGCGGACGCCGGGGGTGACGAGGCCGAGGACGCCGACGGTGACCGTCTTCCCGTCGATCTCGCGCTCGATCAGCGTGTAGGGGTCGTGGTACGGCTTGCCGGTGGCGACGTCGAGGACGTTCGCGCCCAGCAGCGGGGCGTTCAGGTCGCCCTCGTACGCGCTGAGCATGTCGAGCCCGTAGTTGTACTCGTGGTTGCCGACGACCTGCGCGTCGTAGCCGATGGTGTTGAACGCGGTGGCCATCGGGTGCGTCGTCTCGCCGGAGAGGACGCCTGCGGCGCCGTCGCCGAGGCCGTAGTAGTAGGTGAGCGGCGTGCCCTGGATCGCGTCGCCGTTGTCCATGACGAGCACGGACTCCTCGCCCTTCTCGGCGCGGAGGCGGTCGACCTCGGTCGCGACGCGGGTGAGGCCGAGCGCACCGTCGGCCGGGTACGGCGCGTTCGCGAAGTAGTCCCAGTCGTAGACGTGCCCGTGCGTGTCGGTCGTCGACACCAGGGTGAGCTCGACGCCGTCGTCGAGAGGGGCGGCCGAGGCGATCGGAGCGGCGGTGGCGGCTCCGAGTGCGACGACGGCGAGGAGGCTTGCGGCGCGGAGTCTGCGCATCGTGGTCCTGTTCGCGTGATGAGTGGAGTGGGAACGTCCTCGAATCTATGCGCCGCGTGTGAACTGCGCATGACGGGATCGAGAGCATTGCTCGGCGATGCGTCCGCGGTGCCGGCCCGGAGCCGGGGGAGTCCGCGGTGCCGCCCCCGCGCGCTGGAGCCGTCCTCCGGCCCCTCCGCTAGAATCGAGCGGCTGGTCGCGCGGAGGCGGCACGACTGCCGCGCCGCACCCGCCCACCCCCGCCCCTCCCGTCGAGAAGGACACGCCATGCCAGCAATCGTCATCACCGGCGCCCAGTGGGGCGACGAGGGCAAGGGACGCGCCACCGACCTCCTCGGCAGCCGCGTCGACTACGTCGTGAAGTTCAACGGCGGCAACAACGCCGGGCACACCGTCGTGGTGGGTGACGAGAAGTACGCCCTGCACCTGCTCCCCTCCGGCATCCTCACCCCGGGCGTCGTCCCGGTCATCGCCAACGGCGTCGTCGTCGACATCGAGGTGCTGTTCCACGAGCTCGAGGCGCTGAGCGCCCGCGGCGTCGACGTGTCGAAGCTGCTCGTCAGCGCCAACGCGCACGTCATCACCAGCTACCACCGCACCCTCGACAAGGTGACGGAGCGCTTCCTCGGCAAGCGCCAGATCGGCACCACCGGCCGCGGCATCGGCCCGGCGTACGCCGACAAGATCAACCGCGTCGGCATCCGCATCCAGGACCTCTTCGACGAGAACATCCTCCGTCAGAAGGTCGAGGGCGCCCTCGACCAGAAGAACCACCTGCTGGTGAAGGTCTACAACCGCCGCGCGATCCTGGTCGAGCAGGTGCTGGAGGACCTGCTGCAGTACACCGAGCGCCTCCGCCCGATGGTCGCCGACACGTCGCTCGTCCTCTCGCAGGCGCTCGACGCGGGCAGGACAGTGCTGTTCGAGGCCGGCCAGGCCACGATGCTCGACGTCGACCACGGCACCTACCCGTTCGTCACCTCCTCCAACGCGACCTCGGGAGGAGCGGCCACCGGCTCCGGAGTCGCGCCGAACCGCATCGACCGCGTCATCGCGGTCATCAAGGCGTACACGACCCGCGTCGGCGCCGGACCGTTCCCGACCGAGCTCTTCGACGAGTGGGGCGAGTACCTCCGCCGGCAGGGCTTCGAGTTCGGCACCACGACCGGCCGCCCGCGCCGCTGCGGCTGGTACGACGCCCCGATCGCCCGCTACTCGGCGCGGATCAACGGGGTCACCGACTTCGTCCTCACCAAGCTCGACGTGCTCTCGGGCCTCGAGACCATCCCCGTCTGCGTCGCCTACGACGTCGACGGCGTGCGCCACGACGAGGTCCCGGTCTCGCAGAGCGACTTCCACCACGCGAAGCCGATCTACGAGGAGTTCCCCGGCTGGCAGGAGGACATCTCCGGCTGCCGCGAGTTCTCGGACCTGCCGCAGACCGCGCAGGACTACGTGCGCGCGCTCGAGGCGATGAGCGGCGCCCGGTTCTCGGCGATCGGCGTCGGCCCGGAGCGCGAGCAGGTCGTCGTGCTGCACGACCTGCTCGACTAGAGGCGGCGAGGAGCCGGGCCGGGCAGCCCTCTCGGAGGCGGCCGACGTGGTCACAACGGAGGAAGAACATCGGTGACCTCGCGGAGAGACGCGGATCCCGGGCCCTCTCGACGAATCCTTCCTCCGGTGTGGACACGACCGCCGCCGAGCGCGCCGGATAATCGGCGCATGCAGATCTACGCCGACCTCCCGGCCGTCCGCGCGCGGCAGATCCTGGCCGACGCCCTCGCTCTCGGCGTGGCCGTCGTGGCGATCGCCGCGGGGATCGCGGTCGGCTCGCTGATCGCCGGCCTGGCCGAGATCGGCCGTCGGCTCGAGAGCGCCGGCAGCGGCTTCGGCTCGACCATGAGCGACGCCGGGACCACCCTCGGCGGCATCCCCCTGCTCGGCGACGCCGTGCGCGCGCCGTTCGACGAGGCGAGCGGGGCCGGCTCCGTGCTCGCCGCCGCCGGACGCGACCAGCAGCAGCTCGCGAGCGCCCTGGCCGTGGTCGCCGGGCTCGCCGTCGGGGGCCTCCCGCTCCTGCTCCTGGCCGTGCTCTGGCTCCGGCCCCGGCTCCGCTTCGCCCGCCGGACCGCCGAGCTGCGCGCCCTCGGCTCGACCGGCGGCGGAACCGAGCTGCTGGCCCTGCGCGCGCTCACCCAGGCGTCCCCCCGCGACATCCTCGCCGCGCACCCGGAGGCCGCCGCGGGCTGGAGGACCGGCGACCCCGCCGTCACCGCCGCGCTGGCGGCCCTCGCCCTCCGCCGGGCGGGACTCCGGCCCCGCTGACCCCGGAGGACCATCGCGGGTCCGCCGGAGGGATGATGCCGCGAGCCACTGCGGACGACGCCGGCGACACGGGTGCCTCCGTAGCGTCGAGGACATGCAGAACCAGACCTCCTCCGTCGTGGCGCGCGTCGAGGGCGTGCGCAAGCTCTACGGCAGCACGCCGCCCGTCGTCGCCCTCGACGACGTCACGCTCTCGATCGAGCGGGGCGAGTTCACCGCGGTGATGGGCCCCAGCGGATCCGGCAAGTCGACGCTCATGCACGTCCTCGCCGGCCTCGACACCGCCTCCTCCGGCCGCGTGTTCCTCGGGGACGCCGAGATCACCTCGATGAGCGACGCCGAGCTGACCGTGCTCCGCCGCCGCAGCGTCGGCTTCGTCTTCCAGGCCTTCAACCTCGTCCCCACGCTCGACGTGCGCGGCAACATCCGCCTCCCGTTCGAGCTCGACGGCCGCTCCGTGACCGGCGACGAGGAGCAGTGGATCGCCCGGCTGATCGAGTCCCTCGGGCTCCGCGAGCGCCTCACGCACCGGCCCCACGAGCTCTCGGGCGGGCAGCAGCAGCGCGTGGCGATCGCCCGCGCCCTCGCCACCCGGCCGCAGCTGATCTTCGCCGACGAGCCCACCGGCAACCTGGACTCGCGCACCGGCCGCGAGGTCCTCAGCCTGCTCCGGGCCTCCACCCGGGAGTACGGCCAGTCGATCGCCATGGTCACCCACGACCCGATCGCGGCGGCCTACGCCGACCGCATCGTCTTCCTCCGCGACGGGGCCGTGGTCGACGACCGCCGCGGGATGAGCGCCGAGGAGATCTCGCGCGCGATGCTCACGATGGAGGGCGCGGCGTGAGCGGCGTGCGCACGGGCTCGAGCCAGGGCGGGGGCGCCATCGTCACCGTCGCCGCACTCGCCGCGGCGTTCGGCGCCGTGCTGGTGCAGGTCATCGCCGACATGGTCGCGGCCTTCGCGGCGGCGGGGATCGACGGCATCGGCCAGGTCGCCCTCATGCTCGGGATGGTCGGCGCCGTCTTCTTCGGCATCGCGGTGTTCGTGGGCGGGATCGTCACGGCCAACGCGGTCTCGACCGTCATCGCCGGGCGCACCCGCGAGATCGCCCTGCTGCGCCTGCTCGGCGCCTCCGGCCGGTCGCTGCGCAGCGGGATCGTCCGCACGGGCCTCCTGCAGGGGCTCCTCGGAGCGGCGATCGGCCTGGTCGCCGGCGTCGCTCTCGTGGCGCTCGCCGCGGAGCTCGCCATCCGGAGCGGCACCCTGCCCCGCTTCGACTACCCGCTCGTCTCGCCCGGCCTCGTGCTGCCGCTGATCGCCGTGGTCGCCTCGACGGTCATCGCCTCGTGGTCCGGATCGCGCCGCGTGCTCGCGGTCGCGCCGTCGCAGGCCGCCGGATCCTCCGCCGAGCCCCGCTACGAGGAGCTGCGCGGCCGCACCGCCCGCAACGTCACGGCGATCGTCTTCGTCGTGGTCGGCGCGCTGCTGCTCGCCGCCGGCGTGGTCCTCGGGCTCGCCAACCCCGGCGGCGTCCTGCTCGGGCTGGTCGGAGGCATGGCGTCCTTCACCGGCGTGATCCTCGGGGCGCCCGTCCTGCTCCCTCCGCTCACGGCCCTCGTGGGCCGCGCCTTCGGCCGGGGCCCCGTCGCCCGACTGGCGTCCGCCAACGCCGTCCGCAATCCGGCGCGCAGCGCCCGCGCCGTCATCGGACTGGTCATCGGAGTGTCGCTGGTCACGATGTTCGCGGTCGCCGCCGCCACCTTCGGCACGATCATGGAGCGCTCGGGCGAGACGAACCCCGAGGTGATCGCGGCGTTCGAGCAGTTCATCCAGGTGAGCACCGCGGTGATGAGCGTCCTGCTCGGCTTCTCGGTCGTCCTGGCCGCCGTCGGCATGGTCAACACGCTGTCGCTCAGCGTGCTGCAGCGCCGGCGCGAGCTGGGCCTGCTCCGCGCGCTCGGCTTCACCGGCTCGCAGGTGCGGTCGATGGTGGTGCTCGAGGCGGCGCAGATGATCGTCGCTGCCGCGGTGCTCGGCATCGTGCTCGGGATCGTCTACGGCTGGTGCGGCGCGATCTCGGTGTTCGGCTCGCTGCCGGGCATCGGACTGATCCCGCCGACCGTCCCGGTGCCGATCCTGGTGGCGGTGCTCGTGGTGGGCGTCGTGATCACGGTCGTCTCGGCCGTGCTGCCCGCCCGCCGCGCCACGAAGGTGTCGCCGGTCGCCGCTCTCGCCGTGGCCTGAGGGCCGGCGCCGCGCAGAACCCGCAGCCGGAGGGCCGGCGCCCTCACACCACCGAGAACCCCGCGGCGAGGGGCTCCCGCCCGCTCAGCGCGAGCAGGAGCTCCTCGCCGCGTCCGGCTCGAGCGGCCAGCCCGCCGGTCAGCGCGCAGCACGCCTCGACGGCCTCGCCGGGCAGCACGTGCGGGATCCCGGTGGCCCGCGAGAGGTCGAGCGTGTGCACGACCAGCTCGAGCAGCCGGGTCCGGAGGTACTCGTCCAGCTCGATCGCGTGGCCGCCCACGGCGACGAGGCGGCCGGGACGCTGGGCGGCGACCAGCTCGACCGCGCGGCCCGCCGCCTCCGCCAGCGCCTGAGCCGGCCTGTCGCCGAGCAGCAGCCCCGCCTCGACCCCGCGCCGCGCCACCGCCGCGGGGTCGGCGACGTTCCCGGCCAGCGCGGCGTAGTAGTCGAGCGCGTCCTCGATGGTCGGCTCGGGCGGCTCCGGAGCGAGGAGGTACGCCTCGACGGTCAGCACCGCCCGCGAGGCGTGTCCCGCGAGGCCGCGGACGTCCCAGACACCGAGCCCCGGCTGCTCCCACTGGTCCTCCCGCACCTGCGCGAGCAGGCCGACGAGGGCGGCGGCGGCGGACTCGAACAGCGCGGCGGTGCTCATGGAGCCATGCTGGCACGGTGCCCCACACTGATCGCATGAGCAGTCCCCGCCGCCCCGGTCCCGTCACGCTCGTCGGCCGCTCGATCGTCCTCGAGCCGCTCGCCGTCGAGCACGTCGAGCCGCTCGGGCGGGCGATCGGGCGTCCGGAGGTGTTCGCCGGCGGCTACGGAGGAGGACCGTCCGGCCTCCCCGGCACCCCGGAGGAGTTCCGCGCCTTCGTCGACCGCTACTACCCCTGGGGCACGGGCCTGCCGTTCGCCGTGCTGCAGGAGGGACGCGTCGTCGGCACGACCTCGCTGGCCGACTTCGACGAGGCGCGCGAGGCGGCCCACCTCGGCTGGACGGCCTACGCGCCCGAGACGTGGGGCACCGTCGTGAACCCGGAGGCGAAGCGGCTGGTGCTCGGGCTCGCCTTCGACAGCGGCTACGAGCGGGTGAAGCTCCAAGCGGATGCGGTGAACGCGCGCTCGCGGGCCGCGATCCTCCGTCTCGGCGCCGTGTTCGAGGGGGTGCTCCGCCACGACCAGCGGCGGGCCGACGGCTCGTGGCGCGACACGGCCGTCCACTCGATCCTCGCGGCCGAGTGGCCGGCCGTCCGCGACGCGCTCGACCGCCGGATCGACGCGGCGCTAGCGCTCCCCGCCTCGACCGCGCAACCGCTGACCGGGCGGCCGCCCGAGGAGTAGGAAGGAGGCATGGAACGCATCCACTACGCCGGCAGCTCCGTGCTGACGGGTACCGCCATCGCGCGGTCGCTGCTGGCCTACGCGGAGGCGCTGGCGCTCACCAAGGGGTCGATCACGGTCGACATCCCGATCCGCCAGGAGTCCGGCCGGCCCGGACGGGCGGCGCTGCTGATCGGACCGGCGAGCCAGCTGTTCTCGGAGTCCGAGGACGACGGAGCCGAGGAGCTGCTCGACGAGGAGCTCGTCGAGCGCTTCACCCGCGAGACGGCCCGCCTGGGCGTCTCGCACCCCGTGGCCGAGGAGGACGGCGGCGCCGGGCCCCTCTCCGCCGTCGACACCGAGATCCCGCACTTCCACGGCGAGGACGACTCCTGGTGAGCATCCGGGGCGCCGGTAGGATCGACACTCACGACTCCGCCCGATCCTTCGCGGACGGGCGACTTCCCGAACGGAGAACCGCCTGATGGGGCGACTGATCTACGACTCGACCCTCGAGGCCGACTTCGACGACCGTCTGCTGGCGCACCTGCAGATCGTGATCGGCTCGAAGCTCGCGCGCAACGAGTCCTTCTACTTCTCGTGGAAGGACTCGCAGGCGGTCGGCGACGGACGCACCTCGATCTGGCTGCACCCCGCCATCCCGTTGCGCTTCAAGTACCACGGCGGCCGTGCCCCGAACATCAACCCGGACTGGATCCGCCAGCTTCTCGCCGACTCGCACACGGCGCACGGGCTGCGGATCAGCGAGGAGCCCCACGGGACCGCCCGTCAGAGCGAGGAGAGCATGCTGTGAAGCGCGTCGAGATCATCTACGGCGGAGCGCCGTTCAGCCTGAGCGAGACGTCGGCCGCGGAGGTGCGCGAGAGCATCGACCGCGCCCTGGACGGCTCCGCGTCGCGCTGGATCACGGTGAACCAGGGCGAAGGCGAGCCCCGCGAGACCTCGATCCTGATCACGCCGGGAGTGGCGTTCTCGGTCGCCGACGTCGCGCGCTGAGGTCGACGCCGCGGTCACGGTGACCGCCGGGGCTCGCGCTGCAGGCTCGGTCCGGGGCGCTCGCACCGCCGGCCCGCCTCGGAACGACTGCCGTCCTCAGCGCACCCGCCCCGCTCAGCCCGCCAGCACGCGCGGGAACTCCCCCGGGATCTCGCTCGCGAGGTACCCGGCCGGGCCGATCCGCGCGGAGAGGCGCGTGTCCGCCTCCGTGTGCAGGAACGCGCCCCAGGCGGCCGCGCCCATCGGGTCGACGCCGCGCCCGCGCAGGCCCGCCGTCGCTCCGGCGAGCACGTCGCCGCTGCCCGCTGTGGCCAGCCCGGGGTGCTCGCCCTCGATCCGCACCGCGGCGCCGTCGGGCGAGGCGATCGTGTTGAACAGGCTCACCACCGCGCCGTAGCGCTCGGCGACAGCGAGGGCGGCCCGCTCGACGTCGTCGACCTCCTCGCCGAGGAGCCGGGACGCCTCCTCCGAGTTCGGGGTCAGCAGGAGCCGGCCCGCGAGCCTCCGCGCGAGACGGCGCTGCCCGGGCAGGACCCCGAGCGGGAAGGCGTCGAGGTGCACGGCCGGCACATCGTCGAGGAGCGGAGCGAGGGCACGGAGGGTCGCGGCGGTCGCGCGCGGGTCGTCCAGGCCGGGTCCGATCAGGGCGATGTCGGCGGAGGAGAGCTCGCCGGCCAGGACGTCGAGCCCGCGGCCCGAGACGGAGCCGGTGCGCGTCTCCGCGAGCGGGACCACTCCGCACTCCGGCAGCGCGGCCGCGGTGGCCGACGCGACCGACTCGGCGACGCAGAGCGTGATGCGACCCGCGCCGGTCCGCAGCGCGGCGATCCCCGCGAGGATCGCGGCGCCGGGCGTCTTGCGGGCGCCGCCGACGACGACCACGTCGCCGCGGGAGTGCTTCGAGCCTCCGGGCTCCGGGAGGGGCCAGCGCTGCTCGAGCAGGGCGCGGGAGACGAGGTCACTCATGAGGGTCTCCTTCTCCGGCCGCGCGGTCGTCGTGCCGGGTGACGGGGGCGCCGGAGCGCTCGAGGTGGGACGTGCGGTTGAAGAGCTCGAGGCGCCACGCATCGCCGTCGCGGACGAGACGGGTGACGGAGCCGTTGGCGACGGGCGTCGAGGCGCCGATGTCGAGCAGCTCGTGCTCGGAGAGGCTCTCGAGGACGTAGCGGAGAACGAGGACGACCGCGTCGTGGCAGAAGAGGATCGCCGGCCCGGGAGGCGCGGCGACGGCGAGGTGGTCGACGAAGGCGCGGACGCGGAGCGCGAGGTCCGTCCAGGCCTCGCCTCCCGGCGGCCGGTAGTAGAACTTGCCGAGCCACTCGCGCCGCGCCGCCTCCTCGGGCATCCGGGCCCGCACGCCGACGGAGGTGAGGCGGTCGGTGACGCCGAGGTCGCGGTCGCGCAGGCGCTCGTCGGGGCGCAGCCGCAGGTCGATGCTCGCCTCGCCGAGGGCGAGGCGGGCGGTCGCGGAGGCGCGGCGGTAGGGCGACGTCCAGGCGGAGGCGGGCCGCGCCTCCTCGGCCAGCCAGCGGCCGAGCGCGCGCGCCTGCTCCTCGCCGGCGGGGGAGAGCTCGACGTCGGGGTCGCGGCGGTCGACGGCGATCTCGTGCGCCCCCGAGGCCTCGGCGGCGCTCGCCGCGATGTTGGCGAGGCTCTCGCCGTGACGGACGAGGAGGAGCTGGGTCGGGCCGGTGGAGGAGGCGGGCATGGCTCCACGCTCCGCCTCGCGGGCCGGAGGCGCCAGGGGGTTCCGCCGCGGCGACGCGGGTTGCTACGGAGTCGTCAGGGGTTCCGCCGTCGTCAGGGCGCCTCTCCGTCGGCGCGCTCCTCCGCCGAGACCGCCGTGACGACCGCGGTGAGCGTCTCGGGGTCGCTCAGGATGCGGAAGTGCCCGCCGGTCTCGATCCGGACGTTGACCGCGCCCTCGAGCATGCTGCCCTCGGGGATGTGCGGATCGAAGAGGCCGAACACGGACGTGATCCGCGCGTTCGCTCCGGAGCGGCTCGACAGCAGCAGGGTCGTGGCGTCGCGCGGCGAGAAGGCGCGCAGGCTCCGGAGGACCAGGTAGGGCGCGTAGCGGGAGCCGCCGAACGGGGTCGCCACGGCGACCATCCGGTCGACCCGGCCGTCCGGGTCGAGCTCGGTCATCACGTACTTGCCGATCAGTCCGCCCTTGCTGTGGGCGACGATCACCACGTCGCGGAGCCCGTGCTCGGCGAGGTAGGCGGCCACGTCCTCGGCCGTCCGGGCGACCGGGCGGCCGTTGCGGCCGAGGCTCGTCAGCACGTGGAGAGGGTGCCCGCGCTCGTGCAGCGGATCGATGATCGGGCGGAGGAAGGACCAGGTCTCCCAGATCCCCGGCAGGACCACGACGGGCCGCCGGTCGCCGTCGAGGTAGTCGTCCGGGGCACGGCGCGAGAGAACGCCGCGCACCTGCCAGGCGACGGCGTAGGCGTAGTCGCGGATCCACCAGACGGCGTCGCGGACCAGGCGCCGGAGCCGGCTCATGCGGCCGGCTCCGACCGGAGGGGGAGCGGGGCGGCGGGCCTCTCGCCGAGCGCAGCGGCGAAGCGGAGGATCTCGCGGGCGAGCGCTCCGGGCTCGGTGCGGGGGACGACGTGGCGCGAGCCGGCGAACTCGACGAGCCGCCCCTCGCGCGCGTGGGCCGTGAGCCGCTCGCACCAGTCACGGGTGGCGATCGGATCGTCGAGGCCGCGGGCGACGAGGACCGGCACCTCCAGCCGGGCGACGCGCTCCTGCACCGGATGCCGCAGCATCTCGGGCAGCTGGCGCAGGTACCAGCGCAGGCCGCCGCGCAGGTAGTCGGCCAGCAGGATCGCGTCGACGCCCACCGGCTCGCCGAGGCAGTCCCGCAGCAGCGCGAGCCCCTGGCGGACCGCTCCGGGCCGCTGCGGATCCACCACCGGCCCGATGAGCACCGCACCGCCGACCAGGCCGGGCGCGCGCAGCCCCAGCTCGACCGCCACCTGCGACCCCATCGAGTGCCCGACGACGACCGCGCGCGAGACGCCCAGTCCGCGGAGGACCTGCTCGACCTGCCGCGCGTGGTCCTCGAGGCCGACCCTCCGCCGCGGGCGCGCGTTCGCGCCGAAGCCGGCGAGGTCGACGCCGATCACCCGGCCGTGCCGCTTCAGGCGGGCGGCGAGCGGCGAGAAGGTGTGGTGCGACATCCCGATCCCGTGGATCAGGACGAACACCGCGCCCGCTCCGGCCGGACCGGTGTCGACCGTCCGCAGCGTGACGCCCTCGACCTCGTGTCGCACGGGGAGGACGCGGCGGGGCGGTGTCGGCAGCATCGTCCCAGGCTAGGGATCGGCGGCCGGCCGCGCGGGGGGATGCGCCCGCTCCCGCCGTGGTCTAGGCCGCATCCGCCCTGGGGAGGAGCGTCCACCCCGCCGGCGGCCGGCGGTCCCCGCCGAGCGTCCCGTCGTCCCCGCTGTCAAGCGGCTCCTCCGCGGCGGCACCCCTGCCTAGCCTCGGAGGAGGGGGCCGGCGTGCGCCGCTCCCGGAGGGATGACGCCATGCGGATCGCGATCGTCGGGGCGACCGGCAACCTGGGGACGGCGCTGCTGCGGCGCCTGCACGGCGAAGCCGGGGTGGAGGAGATCGTGGGCATCGCCCGCCGGGCCCCTCGGCTCCGCTCGGAGGAGTACCGCGACGTGCGCTGGGTCGAGATCGACCTCGCGTCGAGCGTCGCCCCGCGGCGGCTCCGCGAGGCCTTCGCCGGCGTCGACGCCGTCGTGCACCTCGCCTGGGCGCTGCAGCCCAGCCACGACGAGCCGTTCCAGCGGCTGGTCGACGTCGGAGGCACCGCGGCCGTGCTCGAGGCGGTCGCCGCCGCGGGAGTCGGCCAGGTCGCCGTCGCCTCGTCCGTGGGTGCCTACAGCGCGGCGCCGAAGTCGATCCGGGTGACCGAGGACTGGCCCACGGGCGGCCTGCACACCTCGACCTACAGCCGCCACAAGGCCGCGAACGAGCGGCAGCTCGACGCCTTCGAGGAGCGGCACCCCGAGATCGTCGTCGCACGCCTGCGCCCGGGGCTCGTCTTCCAGCGCGGAGCGGCGACGGAGATCGCCGGGCTCTTCGCCGGTCCCCACTACCCGACGCGGTGGCTGAAGGCGGTCCGGATCCCGGTCCTGCCGCTGCCGCGGAGCATCGTCTTCCAGGGCGTGCACGCCGACGACGTGGCCGACGCCTTCTGGCGCGCGCTCGACCGGCGCGCCGGCGGGGCCTTCAACATCGCGGCCGAGCCGGTCCTCACGCCGGAGCGGCTGGCGCACGCCTTCGGCGCCCGCCTGGTCACGGTGCCGTTCGGGCTGCTCCGCTCCGTCGTCACCGCGACCTGGCACCTGCGCCTGCAGCGCACCGACGCGGGCTGGCTCGACATCGCGGGCAACGTCCCGGTGATGTCGACCGAGCGCGCCCGCGCCGAGCTCGGCTGGGCGCCGACCCGCACGGCGGAGGAGGCGCTCGCCGAGCTCGTGGCCGGCCTGGCCGACCGCTCGACCGTCCGGGTCTCGCCCCCGCTCCGGGGATGATCCGGCCGGTCGTCGATCGGAGGCGAGCCCTCCCGGTCAGTCGGCGACGCGGATGAGCACCTTGCCCGTCGCGCCCTGCTCGACCGCGTCGTGGGCGGCCGCGGTCTCCTCGAGCGGGAACCAGGTCAGCGGGAGGCCCGCCTCCTCGCCCACCGGGAGCGCGCCGTCGACGAGCGCCGCGGTGATGTCCTCGGCCGCGGCCTGCAGCGCCTCCTCGCCCACGGTGTAGAGCAGCAGGCCCTGCCAGCGGGCGTTCTTCGCGAAGCTCGCGACGATCGGCACGGTGAACTCGTCGCCGTTGTTGTTCGCGTAGTACCCGATGCTGCCGTGGTTGGCGAGCACCTCGACGTCGAGCGCGGCGTTCTGAGCCGGGGCGACCTCGACCACGTGCTGGACGCCCTCGGGGGCGAGCTCGCGGATCCGGTCGGCGAGCGCGTCGTCCGGGTACTGCAGTACGTGCTGCGCGCCGGCCGCACGGGCGAGCCGCTCCTTGGAGTCGCTGCTCACCGTCGCGATGACGGTCGCCCCGGCCCAGACCGCGAGCTGGATCGCGGCGTGCCCGACGGCTCCGGCGCCGCCCTGGACCAGGACGGTGCGGCCGGCGAGGGCGCCGGGCGCGAGGCGGGAGGGGCCGTGCTCGTGCACGGTGAGGGCGCGGTGGGCGGTCATCGCGGGGACGCCGAGGCTCGCGGCGACGTCGGTGCCGACGCCCTCGGGCAGGCGCACGACGTGCTCGGCGGCGAGCACCGCCGACTCCTGCGCGGTACCGGTGGGGCGGCGGTGCGCGGAGAGGTACATCCAGACCCGGTCGCCGACGGCCAGGCCCTCGACGCCCTCGCCGACCGCCTCGACGACACCGGCGCCGTCCTGGTTCGGGACGACCTCGTCGAACGCGAGGTCGCCGTCGGCGCGTGCCTTCCAGTCGGTCGGATTCACGCCCGACGCCAGGACGCGGACGCGGACCTCGCCGGCGCCCGGCGCCCGCTCCTCCCGATCGACGAGGGAGAGGACGGAGGAGTCACCGGTGCGGGAGTAGACGATCGATCGCATACGGAGGGCAAGGAGTGCGGGCGGCGGTGTATTCCCGGCGGCACGACGAAGGGCGGCGGGCCCGGAGGCCCACCGCCCTGTCAGCGCCGACGGATCAGTGCTGCACGTCCTCCTGGACGGCGTGCTTGGCCTCGCGGGCCGAGTCCTTCACGTCGTCGGTGGCGGAGGTGCCCGCCTCCTTGACGTTCTGCGCAGCGTCGGTCGCGGTCTCCTTGACGGAGGCGAAGGCCTGCTGCGCGGGCTCGCGGAGCTCGCTCGCCGCCTCCTTGGCCGCGTCGGTCACCTTGTCGACGACCGGCTGGGCCTGCTCCTTGACGCGGCTCGCCGCCTCCTTCTCCTTGCTGGAGGCGGGGATGAGCGAGGCGACGAGGAGTCCGGCGCCGAGGGCGATGAGCCCCACGGCGAACGGGTTGCCCTCGGCCTTGGCCTTCGCCGAGCCCGCACCGCTCGAGAGCGAGTCGGAGGCGTCGTGCGCCGAGCCCATCACGCGGTCGCGGACGGAGCCCACGGCCGACTTGACCTTGTCGGTCTGACGCTGCGCGATGGCGGACGGGCTGACCTTCTCGGCCAGCGCGTCGACGTCCCCGCCCAGCTCGAGGCGCGTGCGCTCGATGTCCGCCCGGATCTCCTCGGGTGTCTTGTTCTGTCCTGCGTCGTACGTCATCGTCCTGCCCCGTTCGGCTTGAGGGTGTCGGGAATCTTCTTGAGGGAGTCGACCGTCTCGGGAGCGCCGTCGACCTGCTTCAGGCTCTTGCGGCCCACCGCGTAGAGGATCGCGGCCACGATCGCCCAGATGACGGCCACGACCACTCCGGACCAGCCGTTGCCGATCAGAGTGCCCAGGCCCCACCAGAGGGCGATCGAGAGGAAGAGCACGGCCATCAGCGCGGCGTAGCCCGCCCCGCCGAGGAGCCCCGCTCCCTTGCCCGCTTTGCCGGCGGACTCCTTGAGCTCGGCCTTGGCGAGGGCCATCTCCTGGCGGATCAGCGTGGAGAGGTCGCGCGAGACCTCGCCGAGCAGATCGCCCAGCGACGTCGACCCGGCCCGCTGGTCGGGCGTCTCCGTCGAGCGGTGGACGCCCGTCGGGTCGGTCACAGCCGGCCGCCGTTCGGGAAGCCGCCGTCGAGCGGGTCGGCGACGGGCTCGGTCGGCGCGTAGTCGCGCTCGAGGGAGCTCGAGCCGACGGTGCCGTAGGCGGACGCGACGGGCGCGTCGTACGCGGAGGCGTCGGAGTACGCGGTGGTCGAGACGGGGGCGTCGAACTCGGGCCCGTCGGTGCGGGTGCTCGTCGCCTCCTTCTCGTCCTTCGCCTCGGCGGTCAGGGCGCGGATGAGGCGCCCGCCGACGAGTCCCGTCGCCGCGGCGATCAGGATGAAGGCACCCGGGCGGCGGCGGGCGAACGCGCGGACGTCGTCGAGGAGCTCGGACGGGTCGCGGTTCTCGAGCCACGAGGCCACACCCTGCACGCGGGTGGCCGCCTGGGAGACGAGCTTCGCCGCGGCGTTGTCGCTGCCGCCCTCGCCGTTGGCCAGCGCGGTCAGGTCGTCGCTGAAGGCGCGGGCGCCCTTGGCGGCGTTCTCCTTCTGGGCGTGGGCCTGCTCGGTGAGCTGGGTGCGGCTCTGGTCGTAGAGGTCCTTGACCTGGACCTTGGCCTCCTGGACCACGTTGGCGGCCTCGTCCTTGCCGGTCGAGAGCACTTCGCTCGCGGCCTGCTTGGCGTCGCCGGCGACGGCGCCGGCCTGGTCCTTGGCGGTGCCCGCGGCGGCGCTCGCCTTCTCCTTCGCGGAGTCGGCCGTGCCGCCCGAGGAGGAGCCGGAGGAGGTGTCCGTGGAGGCGACGTGCGCCCCGCTGTCGATGGGGGTCTCGGTCGCGCCGAAGTTCGCGGCGCCGTCTCCGAACGGAGGTGAAGCGGGATCGATGTTCGACATCGTCTGTCCCTTCCAGGATCGAGTGGGGAATGAATGCGTGCCGGCGTCGCCAGTCTGTTCGGGCCCTCGAGTACCGGGAAGGGCATAGCGGCTGACCCCCTGTTGGGGCTACCATCCCGCGCCCACGAGGGCGGGTCCCGAGAGCCCGTGAATCGACTGCTCCGCCGCCGCGTCAAGCCCCTTCTGACCCGCGAACAGGGCTCCCTACCGTCGAGAGGACAGACATCGGACGTCCGCACCCGGATCCGCCCGGCTACCCCGGAAAGGCAACCAGTCATGTTCTTCCACCGTCAGGAACTCCAATTCAAGTCCACGCCCTCGAAGCCCGACGCGGTCTTCGCCCGCCGCTTCCAGGAGGTGCTCGGCGGCCAGTACGGCGAGATCACCGTGGCGATGCAGTACGGCTTCCAGGCCTGGAACGCCCACGACCCGGGCAAGTACCGGGACCTGCTCTTCGGCATCGGCGCCGAGGAGTTCGGCCACGTCGAGATGATCGCCGTGATGATCGCCCAGCTGCTCGAGAAGGCCCCGGTCGAGCAGTCCGAGGACGCGATGAAGAAGGACCCCGTGCTCGCGGCGGTCATCGGCGGCTCCGACGTGCAGCACGCCATCGTGGCCGGCGCCGGCGCGCGCCCCGTCGACAGCATGGGCAACCCGTGGCAGGGCTCCTACATCACCGCCAGCGGCAACCTGCTGGCCGACTTCACCGCCAACGCGAACGCGGAGATGCAGGGCCGGCTCCAGGTCGCCCGGCTCTACCACATGACCGACGACCACGGCGTGCGCGACCTCCTGTCGTTCCTCCTGGCCCGCGACACCATGCACCAGAACCAGTGGATCGCGGCGGCCGCCGAGCTGCGCGCGGAGGGCCGGGAGGACCTGCCCGTGCCCTCGAACTTCCCGATCTCGAAGGAGGAGCGCTCGGTGTCGTACGAGTACATCAACTTCTCGGACGGAGCAGCGGCCTCCGAGGGCAGCTGGGCCTCGGGCCCGACCCCGGACGGCAAGGGAGAGTTCAGCTACCGCGTCGCGGAGCCCGGCGGCAACGTCCCGATGCCCCCGCCCACGCAGCCGGACGAGCGCCTCTACGGCACCGACCCGAAGCCGAACATCGTCGAGAAGGCAGTGGGGGCCGTCAAGGACGCGGTGACGGGCAAGTGAGCGCCGCACGGATCCTCGGGGCGCTCGGCGCCTCCGCCCTGACGATCGGCCTGCTGGCCGGCTGCACCGGCGACGCCCAGACGCCGAACCAGTCGGGGAGCGCGGTGCCCACCAGCGCCGACGACGGATCGTCGCAGACGCCCACGAATGCGCCCTCGCAGTCCGCTCCGTCCGAGTCCGCCACCCCGGCGACCTGATCCCGCGCCCTCGACCGGCCGGCACCGGTCGAGGGCGCGAATCATCGCAGTCCAGCGGGCGCCCGGGCAAGCCCCTTCCCGCTCCCAGGAAGCGGGCAGTTCCCGGTCCTACGGTCGTGCCAACGATCAGCGAAGGAGGCACCACCATGGGGCTCGATGACAAGATCAAGAACGCCGCTCAGGACATCGCCGGCAAGGCGAAGGAAGCCCTGGGCGACCACAAGAACGACGACAGCCTGAAGGCCGAAGGCCAGAAGGACCAGGCCGCGGCCTCGGCCAAGAAGGCCGGCGAGGACGTCAAGGACGTCTTCAAGTAGGTCTCGGCAGTACCGCGAAGGCGGCGCTCCCCTCGGGGGGCGCCGCCTTCGCTGTTCCCCGGCTAGGGGTGCAGGACGACCTTGATGCAGCCGTCCTCCTTCTTCTGGAAGGTCTCGTAGAGGGCCGGAGCGTCCTCGAGCGGTGCCCGGTGGGTCACGAGGTCCATCACGCCGAGCGGATCGGAGGAGTCCTCCACCAGCGGCAGCAGGTCGTCGATCCAGCGCTTCACGTTGCACTGGCCCATCCGCACCGTCACCTGCTTGTCGAACATCGACTTCAGCGGCATCGGGTCGGCCTCTCCGCCGTAGACCCCGCTCAGCGACACGGTGCCGCCGCGGCGCACCAGGTCGAGGGAGGCGTGCACTGCGGCGAGGCGGTCGACGCCGACCGTGTCCATCGCCTTGCGGGCGATCGGGTCGGGCAGGAGCCCCGCCATCGACTGCGCGAACGAGCCGACCGGCGAGCCGTGCGCCTCCATGCCGACTGCGTCGACGACGGAGTCGGGGCCGCGCCCGTCCGTGAGGTCGCGCAGCTGGGCGGCGATGTCGTCGGACAGGTCGAACGTCTCCACGCCGTACCGCTCGGCCATCGCGCGCCGCTCGGCGACGGGCTCCACGGCGAGGACGCGGTAGCCGCGGTGGGCGCCGATCCGCGCCGCGAACTGGCCGACAGGGCCGAGTCCGAAGACGACCAGGGTCCCGCCGTCGGGCACCTGCGCGTACTCCACGCCCTGCCATGCGGTGGGCACGATGTCGCTGAGGAAGAGGTAGCGCTCGTCCGGCAGGTCCGTGCCGACGACGATCGTGTTGTAGTCGGCCAGCGGCACGCGGAGCAGCTCGGCCTGCCCTCCGGGGACCTGGCCGTACATCTTCGTGTAGCCGAAGAGCGCCGCCCCCGAGCCGTACTCGGTGACCTGCGTCGTCTCGCACTGCGACTGCAGCCCTCGGCGGCACATGAAGCACTCGCCGCAGGCGATGTTGAAGGGCACGACGACCCGGTCGCCGGGCTTCAGGGTGGTGACTCCGGAGCCCACCTCCTCGACGACGCCCATGGGCTCGTGGCCGAGCACGTCCCCGCGGTCGATGTAGGGCCCGAGGAGGCGGTAGAGGTGCAGGTCGGAGCCGCAGATCGCGGTCGAGGTGATCCGGACGATCGCGTCGGTCGGCTGCTGGATGCGGGGGTCGGGGACGGTCTCGACCGAGACCTTCTCGATGCCCTGCCAGGTGAGTGCTCGCATGCTCGTGTCCGTTCTCCGGCTCGCGCCGGTCGGGGTCGGTGTCCCTCCACCGCACACCCGGAGGGCGCCGAGGGGGAGGGGCTTGACGCTCCCCGGAGCGTTCCCGAGGGGGATTCCCGGGAGAACGCACGGACGTGCATCCCGCGTTCACCCGACTCACGGCGGCCGAGTGGTGGGATGGGGGGATGGATGCTCTCTACACCGCCATCGCCCACGCCTCCGGTGGAGGACGCGACGGCCACGTCCGCACCGAGGACGACCGTCTCGACCTCGACACCCGCGCCCCGCAGGAGCTCGGCGGCTCCGGCGAGGGGACCAACCCCGAGCAGCTGTTCGCGGCCGGCTACTCCGCCTGCTTCCTCAGCGCCCTGCACGGAGCCGGTCGCCAGCTGAAGATCGACACGACCGACGCGGCCGTCTCGGCCAGCGTCTCGATCGGGAAGAACGACTCCGACGGCTTCGGCCTCTCGGTCGAGCTCGACGTCTACGTGCCGAAGGCGAGCTCCGAGGACGCGCAGAAGGTCGCCGACGCGGCGCATCAGCTCTGCCCGTACTCCAACGCCACCCGCGGCAACATCCCCGTGCAGATCAACCTGGTCGACTGACCGGGCCCTCTCGACGGCCCCTCCCGGACTCCGGGCAGGGGCCGTCGTCGTGTCCGGGGGCGGTCCGTTAGGGTCGGGGCATGACCGAGGAGCTGTCGCACGAGGAGCCGTCGCACGAGGAGTCCCTGGCGCGGGCCGAGCTCGTGCAGATCCGTCAGAGCATCGACAACATCGACGCGGCGCTGATCCACCTGCTCGCCGAGCGCTTCAAGTTCACGCAGAAGGTCGGCCGGCTGAAGGCCGCGCACGGGCTGCCCGCCGCGGACCTCGAGCGCGAGGCCCGCCAGATCGCGCGGCTGCGGGCGCTCGCCGAGGAGTCGCACCTCGACCCGGCGTTCGCCGAGAAGTTCCTCGGGTTCATCGTCGCCGAGGTCATCCACCACCACCAGCGCATCGCCGACGGCGCCGAGGACTGAGCCTCAGCCCTCGATCCGCAGCAGCCCCGCCGTGCGCTCGCGCAGCACGCCGAGCAGCAGCGGATAGTCGGGGAAGAGCTGGTCGCGCCGCAGCGTCGGCACCCGCAGCCCGAGGGGGACCTCCGTGATGCGGCCGTTCGTCTCGGTGAGGGTCAGGCGGAGGCTCCGGCTCCCCGTCGGGCTCGAGGCGACGACCGAGCGCAGGGCCTCGAGCGGGAAGATCAGCCCGTCGATCTGGATGGCCGACTCCGACACCACGATCGAGCCCGGCAGCCCGGGCCGCAGCGCCAGCCGCGCCGCGACCAGCCCGAGCGGGAGGGAGAGCGCCACGACGACCGCCCCCAGCGCGATCTGCGCGCGGTCTCCCGACGGGGATCCCGCGAGGGCGACGGCCAGGACGCCGGCGGCGAACGCCTCCGTGGCGACGACGACCAGGGCGACCGCCCGGCGCTGGAGCGGAGCGCGGTGCGGCCGGAAGCGGACGGCCGAGGCGGGCCCGGCCAGAGCGGGCGGCAGGGCGTCGCGGACGCGGGCGGCGGCGCCGAGGTCGGCGAGCAGGGCGGCGAGGTCCTCCGGGCGGAAATGCGCGCAGCGGACCTCGACTCCGTCGCCGCGGCACCAGGCGACGAAGCCGTCGCCGTCGGCGGACTCGAGGAAGCGGACCGACCGGCGGGGCCACTGCTCGCGGCGGCGGCGGCCGCGCATCAGCACGACCTGCGTCTCGGTCGTCATCACGCGGGTGGGGGAGACGACGAAGAGCGAGACCGCCGAGGCCAGTCCGATGACGACGGTGAGGGCGAGGAGCCCGAGCGCGAGCACCGACTCGTCGAGGACCCCGCGGCGGTCCGCGAGTACGGCGAACGGGATGAGCACGGCCGCGAGGCCGGCGCCGAGGAGCCGCAGGAGGAGGGCGCGGAGGCGCCGCAGGACCGATGGGCCGTACACCCGTCGCGTCCGGATCGCCATCGGTTCCGACTCCATCGCGTCAGGCTAGCCCCGGCCGGGGCCGGTCGCCCGGAGAGGCGCGGCGGTGGCGCGATCCTCGCGCCACCCGTCCCCGGTTCGGGGGAGGAGTGGCGCGAGGCGCGGCCTACGCCTGCGCGGTGCGGTGCAGGGCGCGGACCGAGACGACCCGGCGGCGGGCGATCGCGGCGACGGTGAGCAGCAGGCCGAACAGCAGCCAGATCACCAGGCCGACGACGGCGCCGGCCGTGCCGTCGGTGCCCTCGACCACTCCGGACAGCGCGTTCTGCGCCGCCGAGAGCGGCAGGAACCCGAGCACGTCGTCGAACAGCCCGGGGACCGTCGAGATGATGCCCGCGCCGAGCGCGATCACCGCCGCGACCATCGCGAGGAAGCGGCCGATCCCTCCGAGCAGGGCGACCAGCCCCTGGTTCACCGCGGCGAACGAGGCGCCGGTGAGCATCGCCAGGAGGGCGAAGCCGACCCAGCGGCCCGGCTCCAGGCCCGCGACCCCGCTCATCACGATCGCGACCGCGAGTCCCTGCACCACGCCGATCACGAGCGCCGGCACGTAGGAGGAGAGGGCGAGCGCCGCGGAGGAGCGGGTCGAGGAGAGTGCACGGTGCGAGAACGCCGCGAGCACCAGGAACGTCGCGAGGGCGCCCAGCCAGAGGGCGATCGTCGCGAAGAACGGGACGCTGGAGGCTCCGAACAGGTCGGTCGCGCTGCTCGCGTTCTCGACCGGGTCCGAGACGACGTCGGCGAGGTTCGTCGACTCCGACTCGGTGTAGGTCGGGAGCTGCGCGACGGCGGCGTCGAGGCCGGTCGCGAGCGTGCGGGTGCCGTCGGCGAGCTGCACGGCGCCGTCCGAGACCCCGCTCGCGCCGTCGGCGAGCTGGTCGGCTCCGTCGGCGGCGGAGGAGGCTCCCGTCGCGAGGTCGGCGGCGCCGCCCGCGGCCGTGGTCGCGCCGGTCGCGAGGTCGCGGGCGCCGGCCGCGGCGGTGGTGGCGCCGGTCGCGAGCTGCGCGGACCCGGCCGCCGTGGTGTCGAGGCCGTCGGCGAGCTGGGAGGCTCCGCCCGCGGCGTCGTCCGCGCCGTCGGCGAGCTGCGTCAGGCCGCCGGACAGCTGTCCGATGCCTCCCGAGAGAGTGCGCGCGCCGGTGGCGGACTGCCCGACCGCGTCGATCAGCGAGGGCTGCCCGTCGCCGCCGAGGCGGATGCCCGCGTCGATCCCGGCGACGGCTCCCGCGGTCGTCGTGGCGAGGGTGGTCGCGCCGGTGGGTCCGTCGGCCGAGGCGATGACGGCGCGCGCGGCGAGGCACTGCGTCGTCTCGCAGCCCTCGAGCGCGGCGCTGAGCGCCTCGAAGGTCCCCGCGGTGGCGGCGGCGGCGCCGGCGCTGAGGGCGGCGACCTGCTGGGTCCCGTCGCCGGTCCTCACCACTCCCTCCCTCAGCTGGTCGAGCCCGTCGGCCAGGTCGGAGGCGCCGCCCTGCAGCGCGGTCGCCCCGGTCGCCGAGTCGCGGGCGCCCGTCGCGAGCTGTCCCACTCCGCCGGAGAGGCCGCGCGCACCGGTGGCCAGCTGCGCGACTCCGCCGGAGAGGTCGGAGGCTCCGGTGCCCAGCTGCCCCACGCCGTCGGCGAGGGACGAGGCTCCGGTGCCGATCTGCCCGACGCCGTCCGAGAGCGAGGAGGCGCCGGTGGCGAGCTCGTCGATCCCGTCGGCGAGGCTGCTGGTGCCGTCGGCGAGGGTGGAGGCGCCGGTGCCGAGCTGGTCGGCGCCGTCGGCGAGCGTGCCCGCGCCCTCGGCCGCCTGGCCGATCTGCTCGTTGAGGGTGTTGAAGCCGACGTAGACGTTCTCGAGGTAGGCCGTGGTCAGCTGCGTGTTGAGCAGCGAGGTGGCGGTGCTGGTCACCGTGGCCGAGATGGCGTCGTCGACGAGCTTGGCCTTCTCGCTGGTGGCGATGTCGATGGTCGCCTTCGTCGCCTCCGCGGCGTCGCCCGAGTACGAGGTGGCGGCGGCGGAGAAGGAGGAGGGGATCGTCACGACGGTCGCGTAGCTGCCGTCGGCGAGGCCCTTCGCGGCGTCGTCCTTGTCCGTGAGGACCCAGGTGAAGTTGCCCGTCGAGTCCGAGCCGGAGACGTTGGGCACCGGGGTCGTGCTCGCGGACGGCGTCGCGCTCGCCGAGGGGGTGGAGGAGGGGGCGTCCGAGCTCGCGGAGTCGGAGCCGCCGGTCACCAGGCCGGCCGCGAGCTGGCGCCCGAGCGGCACGGTCTGCCCGTTGATCTCGACCGGGGTGTCCTCGTTGACCACGGCGGCCGTGATCGTGTCGAGGCGCTCGGTCGGGTTCCAGAGCGCCCACACCAGGAGGCCGCCGATGACGAGGGGGACCAGGACGATCCCGAGAAGGGTCAGCCAGGACACCTTCTTGACGCCGCGGGGGCGTTCGAGGGAGAGGAGAGCCATCTGTCAGAGGACCTTTGCGATCGCGCGGCGCTCGGCCGCGGGCGAGACCGCGAGCACGCCGCGGTCGGAGGGGAGGAGGTCGTCGAGCGCCTCGGCGTCGACGGAGGAGGCGACCACGGTGAACGCGTCGTCGGCGGCGCGGGCGGCGTCGAGCTCGGCCCGGATCGCGCCGCGCAGCTGCGGGTCGGTGACCGTGTCGAGGTCGTCGAGCACCAGGATCGGCGGGGCCGACTCCAGGGCCGATCGGACGTCGGCGACGGGGTCGGCGGCTCCGGCGAGGCGCACCAGCCCGACCCGGCCGCGCACGGCGGCGGAGCGGATCGGCACGACCAGGCCCGCGACCTTCAGGCGCCCGGAGTCGGGGGCGAGCCGACCGGCGATGCTCAGCAGCAGCGCGGTGCGGCCGGAGCGGTGCGGCCCGTGGACCACGAGGGAGGAGCCGGGAGCGACCCGCAGCGAGACGCCGCTGTAGACGGGACCGTCGGGTCCGTCGAGGCGGAGGTCCTCGGCCGCGATCACGTCCGTGGATCCGGGCTCCGGCCAGTCGGCCAGCGCGAGCTCCTTCGTGAGGCCCTCGCCCTCGACGTCGAAGGACGGGAGGATGCGGTCGAGCCAGCGCGGCATGTGCCAGGCGCGGTCGCCGAGCAGGTGCAGCACGGCGGGCACCAGCGTCATCCGCACGATGAACGCGTCGACGAAGACGCCCACGGCGAGCCCGAGCGCGATCGGCTTGATGTTGGTGTCCCCCTCCGGCACGAAGGCGGCGAAGACCGAGAACATGATGACCGCGGCGGCCGTGACCACCTTGGCCGAGCCGACGAAGCCCGACTCGACAGCGGCGCGCGCCGGCCTCCCGTGCACGTAGTCCTCGCGCATCCGCGAGACCAGGAACACCTCGTAGTCCATCGCGAGGCCGAAGAGCACGCCCATCAGGATGATCGGCATGAAGCTGATGATCGGGCCCGTCTTGTCGACGTGCAGAGCGTCCGAGAACCATCCCCATTCGAACACCGCCGCCACGGCGCCGAAGGACGCACCGACCGACAGCAGGTAGCCCAGCGTCGCCTTGATCGGCACCCAGAGCGAGCGGAACACCATCGTCAGCAGCACCAGCGACAGGCCCACGACGAGCAGGCCGAACGGCAGCAGGGCCTTGGCGAGAGTGTCCGAGATGTCGATCCCGACCGCGGTCTGGCCGGTCACTGCGAGGTCGACGCCGTACTCCTGCTGGAAGTAGTCGTGCTTGTCGCGGATCTCGGCGACCAGCGCCTTGGTGGCCTCGGAGTCGGGGCCGCCCTCGGGAATGACCTGGATGATGCCGGTGTCGGCGGTCTCGTTGGGCGTCGCGAGCGGCACCGAGGCGACTCCGTCGAGCTTCTCGATCTCGCCCTTGAGGTCGTCCATCAGGCCGAGCGGATCGGTCGAGCCGATGATCGTGCCGGTGACGATGAGCGGGCCGTTGTAGCCGGCGCCGAAGTTCTCGGCGAGCAGGTCGTAGGTGGTGCGCGCGGGAGTGCCCTCGGCCTGGTAGCCGGCGTCCGGCAGGGCGAGGCGGAGGCTGAGCGCCGGGATGCTCGCGACGCCCAGCACGCCGATCACCGCGATGATCGTCACGATCGGGAAGCGCGTGACGACCCGGACCCAGCCGCGGAAGAACCCGCGCGGGACCTCGGCGTGCACGTGGCCGCCGGGGGAGGCGGTCGCCGCCTCCTCGTGCGCCTCGGTGTCGACGTGGGTGCCCGCGGCGGCGGCGGCCTTCGCGGCCTTCTTCTTCGCGCGGCGCTCCTTCGGGCGCAGCCGCGCGCCGGCGAAGCCGAGGAGGGCGGGGGTCAGGGTGAGCGCGATGACCACGGCGATCGCGACTCCGCCCGCCGCTGCGACGCCCATCGTGGTGAGGAACGGGATGCCCGCGACCGAGAGGCCGACGAGCGCGATGATCACGGTCAGGCCCGCGAAGACGACGGCGGAGCCCGCGGTCGCGGTCGCCCGCGCGGTCGACTCCTCCGGGTCCATGCCCTGCTTCAGCTGGTCCTGGTGGCGGCTGATGATGAAGAGGGCGTAGTCGATGCCGACCGCCAGGCCCAGCATCAGCGCCAGGAGCGGCGTGGTCGAGGAGATCGAGGCGAAGCGGGTGGCGATGAAGATGGCCGACATCGAGAGGGCGACGCCGAGCAGCGCGGTGACCAGCGGCATGCCGGCGGCCAGGAACGAGCCGAAGGTGAGCACGAGGACGACGAGGGCGACCACGAGGCCGATCGCCTCCGTGATGGTCACGCCGGGGAGGTTCTGGGCGAAGAGGTCGCCGCCGAGCGAGACCACGGAGCCGGCGGGCAGCGCGTCCTGGAGGGTCGTCGCCTCGGCCTTCAGCGCGTCGCGGCTCTCGGGGCTCGTGGTGGTGGCGGAGCCGTCCATCTGCGCGGTGATGACGAGGGCGTTCCCGGCGTCGGAGATCGTGCCGGACACGCTGTCGGAGTAGGGGTCCGTGACGGCTGCGACCTCGTCGACGTCGCCGAGCGCGGCGACCGCGTCGCTGACGGGGCCCTTCACGTCGGCGTCCTGGACGCTGCCCCCGTCGGGCGCGACGACCACGTACCGCGCGGACGTGCCGCTGACCTGGGGGAAGGTGCGCTCGAGCTGGTCGAGGGCGGTCTGCGACTGCGTGCCCGGGATGGAGAACGTGTTGTCGGTGCCCTGGTTGAGCAGCAGCGCTCCTCCTCCGCCCGCCACCACGATCAGCAGCCACAGGACGGCGACGAGGCGGTGGGCGCGGTACACGCGACGACCGAGACGGTAGAGCAGCGACGACACGCGGTCTCCTGACGATGGGTGGGGAGGGTGGCGATACGTCTCTGTACCAGGGCGGAGCCGGGCTCCGATACACGAGCGTATCCGATACAGGACCGTATTCGATACGTGAATGTATCGGATAAGGTGAACGGCGTCGAAGGTGTTGACAGGGCGGGCAGGAGGCTGGTGATGACGGCGATCGACTCCACCCCTCCCGAGACCTCCCGCCGCGGCCGCACCCGCGAGCGCCTGCTCGACGCGGCCTACGACGTCTTCGCCGAGACCGGCGTGCACAGCGCGTCCGTCGAGCAGATCTGCGAGCGCGCCGGGTTCTCGCGCGGCGCCTTCTACTCCAACTTCTCCAGCAAGGAGGAGCTGTTCTTCGCGCTCATGGAGCGGGAGAACGGCGCCCGGGTGACGGCCCTCGTCGAGCAGATGGACCGCACGATCCCGCGCGTCGTCTCGGCCGACGAGCCGCTGACGGCCGAGACGCTGGCCGTGGTCATCCTCGACTTCCTCCAGGGTCCTGCCACCGACAACCGCCGCTGGTGCGTGGTCGAGTCGGAGTTCGAGCTGCTCGCGCTCCGCGACCCGCGGATCGCTCCGCAGTACCGCGACTTCCGCGCCGGCTTCGACGCCTCGCTCGTGCAGATCGTGCACGGGGCGCTGCGCCAGGTGCGCCGCGAGTTCTCCCTCGAGCCCACGACCGCCGTGCGCCTGCTGGTGGCGGGCTACGACGACGCGGTCAAGCAGTCGATCCTCGAGGACGAGTCGGAGCCCGCGTCGCTCGAGCGCCTGCGGGCGACGCTGACGGCGATCGTCCTCGCGATCTCGTCCGCCGACGCCTGAGCCGGGTCGGCTCTCGCGGCCGCCGCCGCCGTACCCGCCGGCCGGCTCCGCACCCGGCGGCCGAGCGGCCGCTGGGGAGTGCCGGGTCCGGTCCCCGCTCCTCCGCCCGCGCGACGAGGATGGACCCATGGAACTGCGTCAGCTCGAACACTTCCTCGCCGTCGCGAAGGAGCAGCACTTCACCCGCGCCGCGAGCGCCCTGCAGATCTCGCAGTCGGGCCTCTCGGCGTCGATCCGCGCGCTCGAGAGCGAGCTGGGCAGCCCCCTCTTCACCCGCAGCACGCGCCGGGTCGAGCTGACGCCGGCCGGTCGGGCGATGCTCGCGGAGTCGGAGCGCTCGGTCGCCAGCGCGCTCGCCGCCCGCGACGCGGTTCTCGCCGTGCAGGGGGTGCTCCGCGGGAGCCTCGCGGTCGGCACGGAGGAGTGCCTCGGCGGCGTGCACCTGCCGCGCGAGCTCGCGACCTTCCGCGAGCAGCACCCGGGAGTCGCGCTCCGGCTGATCCACGAGGGGTCCGGCACGCTGCTCGACTCCGTCGCCGCCGGCCGCCTCGACCTGGCGCTGGTCGCCGACATCGGAGCCGTGCCGGGCGGCGTGCGGACGATGCCGCTGGCGAGCGAGGGCTTCGCGGTGCTCGTGCGCCCGGGTCACCCGCTCGCGAGCCGCGTCGGCTGCCGCATCCCGGACCTGGCGGGCGAGACGATCGTGGGTCTGCAGGAGCACTGGGCGGCGAGTCACCTCGCGGCGCGGGCGTTCGCGGCGCACGGCCTCGCGTTCGCGGTCGAGCTCGAGGTGAACGACGTGCACACCCTGCTCGACCTGGTCGAGTACGGCATGGGGATCGCGGTCGTGCCGGCGCACTTCGCCGAGAAGCGCCCGGCCGGGCTGCGGGCGGTGGCGCTCGCCGATCCGCTCCTGGTGTGGCGGACGATGGTGGCGGTGCCGGAACGGCCGAGCGCCGCGGCCCGCGCGTTCGTCTCGGCCCTCCCGCAGCCGCTGCAGGACGCGGTCTGAGCCGGATCGTGCTCGCAACGGAGGAGGGACCAGCGCCGAGATCCCGCGATCCGCGTCGGACCGGTGCCTCGACCGGATCCCTCCTCCGTCATGAACGGGCTCAGTCGAGCGAGGCCAACTCCTCGGGCGTGAGCTCCAGGTCGGCCGCCGTGGCGGAGTCGCGGATGCTCTCGGGGCGGGAGGCGCCCGGGATCGGCAGCACGACCGGGGCCTTCGCCAGCTCCCAGGCGAGGCAGACGACCTGCGGCGTCACGCCGCGGGCCTCGGCGACCGCCGCGAACGCGGAGTAGCGCGAGCCGAGCTCGCCCGCCGAGGAGATGCCGCCGAGCGGGCTCCACGGCAGGAACGCAAGTCCCAGCTCGGCGCAGAGCTCGAGCTCCGGCTCGCTGGAGCGGAACGACGGCGAGAACTGGTTCTGCACCGAGACCAGGCGCTCGCCGAGGATGCCGTGCGCCTCGCGGATCTGGTCCGGGTCGGCGTTCGAGATGCCCGCGCGGAGGACGACGCCCTCGTCGAGCAGATCGGCCAGCGCTCCGATCGAGTCGGCGTAGGGGACCGCCGGGTCGGGCCGGTGGTACTGGTAGAGGCCGATCGCGTCGACGCCGAGGCGCTTCGCGGACGCGCGGGCCGCCTCCTTGAGGTACTCGGGGCGGCCGTCCTGGTCCCAGGGGCCGGGCTCGCGCCGCAGGTGGCCGCCCTTGGTGGCGACGAGCACGGCGGAGGTGTCGCCGCCGTAGCTGCGCAGCGCCTCCGCGATCAGCAGCTCGTTGTGGCCGAGGTCGTCCTGGGTGGCGAGGTGGTAGGCGTCGGCCGTGTCGATCAGGGTCACGCCGGCGCCGAGGGCGGCGTGGATCGTGGCGATCGAGCGCTCGCGGTCCGGGCGGCCCTCGATCGACATCGGCATGCCGCCGAGTCCGATCGCGCCGACCTGGACGTCGCCGAGAGTGCGCTGCTTCATGAATGCTCCTTCGCAGTGGGGTGGGTGGTCACCAGGCGTAGTCCTCGGGGGCTGTCCGGTGACCGGGGAAGATCTCGTCGAGGCGCGCGAGGGCCTCGGCGTCGAGGGTGATGTCGACGGCGGCGACGGCGCTCTCGAGCTGCTCGAGCGTCCGCGGCCCGGTGATCGGACCGGTGACGGCGGGCTGGTGGAGGAGCCACGCCAGCGCCAGCTCGCCGGGCGCCTCGCCGCGCTCGCGGGCGAACGCCTCCCACTGCTCCAGCGCGGGGCGGTGCTCCTCGATCGCGGCGAGGGTGCGCTCGGAGGAGCGGCGCCCGCCCTCCGCGGTCTTCTCGAGGACGCCGCCCAGCAGCCCGCCCTGCAGCGGCGACCAGGGGATGACGCCGAGCCCGTAGTGCAGCGCGGCGGGCAGGACCTCGCGCTCGACGTCGCGGACGAGCAGGTTGTAGATCGACTGCTCGGAGGCGAGGCCGGTGAAGTGGCGGGCGCGCGCCGCCTCCTGCGCCTGGGCGAGGTGCCAGCCGGCGAAGTTGCTGGAGCCGACGTAGAGGACCTTGCCCTGCTGGACGGCGACCTCCATCGCCTGCCAGATCTCGTCCCAGGGCGTCGTCCGGTCGACGTGGTGGAACTGGTAGAGGTCGATGTGGTCCGTCTGCAGGCGGCGGAGGCTCTCGTCGAGCGCGCGGCGCAGGGTGAGCGCCGAGAGGCGGCCGCCGTTGGGCCAGGAGTCGCGGCCGCGCTCGGCTCCGGGAGCGGCGAACTCGCCCATGTCGCCGAAGACCTTGGTCGCGAGGACGGTGCGCTCGCGGCGCTCGCCGCCCTGCGCGAACCAGCGGCCCACGATCTCCTCGGTGGCGCCGCGGCCGGCCTCGCCTCCGTAGACGTTGGCGGTGTCGAAGAAGTTGACGCCGAGCTCGTGCGCGCGGTCCATGATCGCGAACGAGTCGTTCTCCTCGGTCTGCATGCCGAAGTTCATGGTGCCGAGGACGGTGCGGGAGACGGACAGGCCGGTGCGGCCGAGGTGCGTGTACTGCATGGTCCCAGTCGACTCCGGTTCGGGCCGCGTGTCCAACAGGCGCTCGGCATGGGTGCGATCGACGGGGGAGGTCAATCGGGGGCGCGCCGTCCAGGGGCCGCCCGAGCCCCGCCTCGGTCGGGCCTGCGCGTCGGCCGGGTCCAGCGGCCTCGACCGGATCGCCCGCAGCCCGCTGGGCGCGGTGGCGCCCGGCCGCCCGGGTGCCGGGTTAGAGTCGCGGAATGGTCCGGACGACGCAGCGCCTCGTGATCGCCCTCTCCGCCGTGGTCCTGCTCGCCGGCTGCACGGCGGAGGCGACGAGCCCCGCCGCCGCACCCGCCGAGCCGACCGCCTCGACCGCCTCGACCGCACCGCCCGCCGCCGGAGCCGAGTCCACGCCGCGGCCGGTGCCGAGCGTCTCGACCACTCCCGCACCCGTCGAGGACGTCTCGGGCGAGTGCGTCGTCCAGGCGCTCGACGAGGGGACGCTCGACGGCGTCGACCTCGAGCGCGTGCGCGACCGCGGCACCCGCGTCGGCGCGACCGGGACGGCGAGCACCGCCTCCGACGGCGCCCCGGCCTCCTACCTGGTGGCAGCGGGCGACATCAGCGAGCGGATCGCGGACCGGTTCTGCATCAGCTCCGACTACCTCTCCGCGCTGAACTCGGTGCGCCGCGACGGCGTCGACATCGACAGCCTCTACGGCGGCGACACCCTCAACCTCCGCCCGGCGACCGTCCTGAGCGTCGGCGACCAGAACGGCCGCGTCCTCGACAACGCCGAGCCCGACGACCTCCCCGCGCAGACCGGCTGACGCCGCCGACGCCCGCCGCCACTCCTCCCGCCTCGCAGCAGCACGCGACCACCGCGGAAGGCGCGGATCCGACGGCACGTGCGCGGCACTCAGCCCAGGACGCCGATCAGGACAGCGGACACGGCGACGGTCGCCGCGAGCCCGGTCGTCCGCGAGCGGCGGCGCGCCGGATCCTCGAACCACGGCAGCCCGCCCCAGCGCAGCACGGCGCCGGCCGCCCCGGCCGCGGTGAGAGCCACCAGCGCGGCCCAGGGGAGCAGCGTCAGCGCCGACCAGTCGACGAGCGCCCGCCCGAGCAGCAGCACGGCGACGGCCTCGACGCCGCGGGCGAGCGTCCGGACGCGGTCGCGGTCGAGGAGCCCGGCCGCCCGGCGCCGGGGGACGCTCCCCAGGGCGAAGCGGCCGACGGTGAAGGCGACGACGAGCAGGACGAGGATCGAGGCGATCATCACGACTCCTCCCCGGCGCGCTCCAGCAGGCGCAGGCCGAGCTCGTCGACCGAGCTCGCCGTGTCCCCGTTGACGAACACGGCCACGCCGCGCTCCCGGTCCATCGCGAGCATCGTCGAGTAGCCGGAGGTCCCTCCGTTGTGCCAGGTGACGGATCCGCCGTCCTCCGACTCCGAGGTGAACCAGCCGAGGCCGATCCGCGCCCCGTCGGCATCGAACCGCGGATCCAGGACGCTCGCCGCGGGCACCCCCAGCGCGGGATCGTCGGTGAGGAGGGCCTGCGCGTAGCGGGCCATGTCAGCCGCCGTGGAGCGGACGCCGCCCGCCGGCGCGTAGCCCGCCATCGTCCACGCGTCGACGGACCGCCCGCTCGCCGAGAAGCCGGTCGGCGCGTCGGCGGGGAGGGCGTCCGCGGTCTCCGGGACGGAGGTCGCGGTCATCCCGAGCGGATCGAGGACGCGCTCGCGGAGGAGGTCGGCGTAGTCGCGGCCCTCGGCGCGGGCGAGCGTCTGGCCCAGCACCGCCGCACCGAGGTTCGAGTAGGCGTGCACGTGCTCGCCCTGGTCCGCCTCGGCGGCCTGCCGGAGGACGTCGTCGGCCGACCAGCCCGCGTAGGGGTCCGTGCCGCGCAGCTGGGCGAACAGCGTCGAGGCGAGGTCGCCGACACCGGTGGGGAGGCGCGGCAGGCCGGAGCGGTGGGTCGCCAGCTCCTCGAGCGTCCCGGTGAAGCCGCCGACGTCGGCGTGCTCCGCGGCGGGGTCCTCGAGCCCGACCGTCCCCTCGGCGGCGCTCCGGGCGAGGAGGAGCGCGGTCATCGTCTTCGTGACCGATCCGATCTCGACCTCGGTCCGCTCGTCGGCTCCGAGTCCGCCGTAGCGCACGCCGTCGGGCGTGACCACGGCGGCGACGAGGTGGTTCCGCGCCCCGTCTCCGACGTCGGTCCGGAGCCACTCGGCGATCTCGGCGTCGCCCGTCGCCTCGGTCGAGAGGGTGGGAGCGGAGGGGCGGAGCAGCACTCCGCCGAGCAGGACGACGGCCGCGGCGGAGGCGGCGGCGAGGGCGAGGCGGCGGCGGGTCATCGGGGTCCTCCGGAGGCGAGCAGGATCACGAGCAGGGGGACGAGCCGCTCCGGCGGAACGCCGTAGCGGCCGCGGCCGCGCGCCTCCAGCCAGCCGGCGGCGACCAGCTGGTTGACGTGGTGGTAGATCTGTCCGGTGGTACCCGCGCCCTCGCTCTCGGCGAGCTGCGCGACGGTCTCGACTCCGCCGGCCACCGCCTGCAGGAACCGCAGGCGCACGGGGCTGCCCAGCGCGGCGAGCGCGGTCGGCCCGGGGCTCGCTCCCCAGTCGCGCTCGAAGAACGCGTCGGTGCTGAGGCCGTACTGCCACTCGACGGGGCCGGCCGGAGTGGCGACCGAGCCGGCGAAGACGACTCCGCCGGGAGAGGGCAGGCGCTCGCGGAGAGCGGTCAGGGCCCAGAGCGGATCGTCTGCGGCGGGCGCGGCGGGGGTGTCGGCGCACTCGAGGCGGTCCAGCCGCGCTCGGAGCTCGTCGACCTCGCCGGCGAGGTCTCGGGAGGAGGTCATGCCTCCACTATTGCAAAAATTCCGTAATCACGGAACTCCGGAGCGGAGCCGGTACCGCAGAAGACGCGGTGGTCCAGCTCGACCACCGCGACTCCTGCGGACTCGGATCGCCCGGAGGCTCAGCCGAAGTGGCGCGGCAGCACGGCGCCGTTCACCGAGCGCAGCTCGTCCAGCGGCAGCGTGAAGAGGCCCTGCACCTCGACCGCGGGGGTCGCCGCGTCGGTCACGCCGATGCGCAGCACCGGGTAGCCCCGGCCCTCGCAGAGCCCGCGGAACTTCACGTCGTCCTCGCGCGGCACCGACACGAGCACGCGGCCGGTCGACTCCGAGAACAGCGCGGCCGTCGCGTCGACGCCGTCGCGCTCCATCAGCTCGTCGAGCCAGATGCGCGCCCCGACGCCGAAGCGCAGCGCCGACTCGGCCAGCGCCACCACGAGCCCGCCGTCGGCGAGGTCGTGAGCGGAGGCGATGAGCGACTCCTTCGCGCCCGCCGAGATCAGCTCGGCCAGCGCGCGCTCGGCGGCCAGGTCGAGCTGCGGGGGCAGCCCGCCGAGGTGGTCGTGGATCGTGCCGGCCCACGCGGAGCCGTCGAGCTCGTCGCGGGTGGTGCCGAGGAGGTAGAGGTTGTCGCCCTCGTCCTGCCAGCCGGAGGGGATGCGGCGCGCGACGTCGTCGATCACGCCGAGGACGCCGACGACGGGGGTCGGGAAGATCGGCACGTCGCCGGTCTGGTTGTAGAACGAGACGTTGCCGCCGGTGACGGGGATCTCGAGCTCGAGGCAGGCGTCGGCGAGCGCGCCCACGGCCTCGCGGAACTGCCACATCACCTCGGGGTTCTCGGGGCTGCCGAAGTTGAGGCAGTCCGAGACGGCGACCGGGGTCGCTCCGGTGACGGCGACGTTGCGGAACGCCTCCGCCAGCGCCAGGCGGGCGCCCTGCGCCGGGTCGAGCTGGCACCAGCGCCCGTTCGCGTCGGTCGCGACCGCGAAGCCGAGGCCCGACTCCTCGTCGACGCGGACCATGCCGCCGTCGTCGGGGTAGCTGAGCGCGGTGTTGCCGAGCACGTAGCGGTCGTACTGCGAGGTGATCCAGCTCTTGTCGGCGAGGTTCGCCGAGCCCAGGAGCGCCAGGGTCTCGGCGCGCAGCGCGTCGCCGCCGGTCGAGCGGGGCAGTCGGGAGGAGGAGTCGGCCTGCAGCGCGTCGAGCCAGGAGGGGTACTCGATCGGGCGCTCGTAGACCGGGCCGTCGACCGCGACGGTGCGCGGGTCGACGTTGACGATCTCCTCGCCGTGCCAGTTGATGATGAGGCGGCCGGAGTCGGTGACCTCGCCGAGCACGCTGGTCTCGACGTCCCACTTGCCGACGACCTCGAGGAACGCGTCGAGCTTCTCGGGCGTGACGACGGCCATCATCCGCTCCTGCGACTCCGACATGAGGATCTCCTCCGCCGTGAGCGAGGGGTCGCGCAGCAGCACCGAGTCGAGCTCGATGAACATGCCGCCGTCGCCGTTGGAGGCCAGCTCCGAGGTGGCGCACGAGATGCCCGCGGCGCCCAGGTCCTGGATGCCCTCGACGAGGTCCTTGCGGAACAGCTCGAGGCAGCACTCGATGAGCACCTTCTCGGCGAACGGGTCGCCGACCTGCACCGCGGGGCGCTTGGTCGGTCCGCCGTCGGCGAAGGTGTCGGAGGCGAGGATCGACGCGCCGCCGATGCCGTCGCCTCCGGTGCGCGCCCCGAAGAGCACGACCTTGTTGCCGACGCCGCGGGCGTTCGCGAGGTGCAGGTCCTCGTGGCGGAGGACGCCGACGGCCAGCGCGTTGACGAGCGGGTTGCCCTGGTAGACGGAGTCGAAGTAGGTCTCGCCGCCGATGTTCGGCAGGCCGAGGCAGTTGCCGTAGAAGGAGATGCCGGCCACGACGCCGTGCACCACGCGCGCGGTGTCGGGGTCGTCGATCGCCCCGAAGCGCAGCGCGTCCATGACCGCGACCGGCCGGGCGCCCATCGAGATGATGTCGCGGACGATGCCGCCGACCCCCGTCGCCGCACCCTGGAAGGGCTCGATGTAGCTCGGGTGGTTGTGGCTCTCGATCTTGAAGGTGACGGCCCAGCCCTCGCCGACGTCGACCACTCCGGCGTTCTCGCCCATGCCGACCATGAGGTTCTTCTTCATGGCGGGGGAGACCTTCTGCCCGAACTGGCGGAGGTACATCTTCGACGACTTGTAGGAGCAGTGCTCGCTCCACATCACCGAGTACATCGCGAGCTCGCCGCTCGTGGGGCGGCGGCCGAGGATCTCGCGGATGCTCGCGTACTCGTCGGGCTTGAGTCCGAGGGCCGCGTAGGGCTGCTCCCGCTCGGGCGTCGCCTCCGCGTTCGCAGTGGTGTCGGGAACGGCGGTGCGGCTGTCTGCCATGTGCTGGAGGCTCCAGGGGAGGGGGACGGGATGCGCGTCGATCCTACCCGCCGCGGTCGCCGCGGCCCGGGCCCTCCGGTGGAGCGGTGCGGGCACCGGCGCCTAGGATCGGGCGGGTGAAGCGGGCGGCTCTGATCGGGACCGTGCTGTGGGGGCTCTACCAGTGCTTCGGGAACCTCGGAGCGGCGAACATCTCGTCGGACGAGCCCGTGTACCTCGCCGCGGGGTGGGACTACCTGCACGGCGACGTGAGCGCGAACCTCGAGCATCCGCCGACGGCGAAGTACCTGATCGGGCTCGCGCAGGTGCTGCTCGGCGAGGGGCTGCTCGCGGGCAGGATCGCCGCCGGCGCGGCCGCGTTCCTCACCGGGGTGGTGCTCTGGCTCTGGTTCCGGCGCGAGCTCGGCCCGACGCTCGCGCTCGTCCCGGCCGGCCTGTTCCTCCTCCTCCCGCGCACCGCCGTGGGCGCCGGCACCCGGATCGACCGCCTCGCGCTCCTGGAGCCGTTCATGGTGCTCTTCGCCGTCGCGGCGATGGCGGCGGCGTGGACCTGGTCGCGCGCCTCGCCGGGCAGGCGGAGCGGCTGGCTGATCGCGCTGGCCGGTGCGCTGCTGGCGCTGTCGATCACCTCGAAGCTGACCACCGCGGTCCTCGCGCCCGTGCTCCTGCTGCCGCTGCTGTGGTCGGGGAGCAGGGCCCGGGCTCTGCGGGGCGGCCTCGCCCTCTCCGTCGCGTTCGTCGTCACCGGGGTGCTCGCCTACCTGCCGGTGCACCCGGTCGAGGCGATCCGGTACCTGCTCGAGTTCCAGTCCGAGCACAACGCCGACGGCCACCTGATCGAGGTCGCCGGGACCGCGTACGTCTTCCCTCCGTGGTGGGCGAACCTCTGGTTCATGGTCGTCGGCATCGGGCCGGCGGCGCTCGCCGTGCTGCTCCTCGGGACCCTGCTGGCCCTGTTCGCTCCGCGGCGCCGCGCGCTGGTGCTCTACCTGGGCGCCGCGACGCTGCTCCTCCTCGTGTTCCACCTGGCGATCAGCTCGGTCGCGCTGCCGCACTACTACGCGGCGTGGGCGTGGCTCCTCTGCGCGCTGGCGGGCATCGGCATCGCGGAGGCGCTGCGCGGCGGGATCGTGCTGCCCGCGCCCCTCGCCCGCGGCGCCGGCGCGGTGCTCGTGGCCGCCTCCCTCGTGATCGCGATCGCCACCACGGCGGGGATCGCCCAGGAGCGGCCGACCGGGATCGCGCGGGTGGCCGACGTGCTGCGCGAGCGCGGCCTCGACGGCGGCCTGGTCCTCGCGCAGGGCATGTCCTCGGGCGTCTACGTGCCCTACATCGGCGACCGGGTGACGACCGATCCGTCGTCCGCCGGGATCGTCGCCATCGCGATCGAGCGGTCGGCGCGCTTCCCCGTCGATCCGCGCGTGTCCGCCTACCTCGAGTCGGCGCGGCCCGAGACGGTGCGGCTCGACGACCTCACCCTCGTGCTGGTCGACGGACCGCTGCCGTGACCGCTCACTTCGAGCGGCAGGCCCCCGGATCGACGGCGTCCGTCAGCGAGGCGGCCTGCTCGACCACGGGAGTGAGGACCGAGAGCGGGATGGCGTAGCCGACGTTGTCGACGGAGGCGGCCTTGCCGAAGACGACGCCCGACACGGTGCCCTCGAGGGAGAGCAGCGGGCCGCCCGAGTTGCCCTGGTTGACGACGGCGGCGAGGGTCAGCACCTCCCGTGAGGTCGGTGCGCCGTCGACCATCAGCGAGACCGTGGCGTCGGAGGAGATCTCGGCCGAGCCGAGGGTCAGCGGGCCGCCGAAGGGGTAGCCCGCGACCACGGCGTCGTCCCCGGCGGCGACGGCGTCGTCGAGCGGGAGCGGGGAGGCGTCGAGCCCGTCGACGGCGATCACGGCGAGGTCGGCGGCCGGGTCCAGGTAGACGACTCGGCCGGTGCGCGGGGCCTCGCCCGGCGCCTCGACGACCGGCTGCGAGACTCCGCCGACCACGTGCGCGTTGGTGATCACGCGGTCGTCCGAGACGACGAAGCCGCTGCCCGTCACTCCGACGTCGCAGGCCCAGGCCGTGCCGGACACGCGCACGACCGAGCGGGTGGCGGCGGCGACCTCCGGGTCGTCGGTCGAGACGTCCGGGATCGCGGGCGCCTGGGTGGGAGCGTCGAGCGCCTCGACGACCCACGACGTGCCCTCGTCGACCACGGTCGACTGCAGCTGGGCGAGGAAGGCGCGGACGGGGGAGGGGGTGAGGTCGTCGATCGTGCGGATGACCGTCGAGCCGGCGACCGAGGTCGTGACGAGGGGGACGCCGAGGAGGGAGACGGCCGAGGTGACGGCGATCCAGACCAGGCCGGAGATCGCGACGCCGGCGACGCCGCCCGCGAGCCGGTCGAGCAGGCCGAGCTTCACGCGGTCGGCTCCGCGGCCGATGACCGCGCCGAGCGTCGCTCCGATCGCGTAGCCGACGCCCAGCAGCAGCACGGCGGTGCCGATCACGGCGAGCAGGCGCCACTCGCTGCCGGCCGTCCACGACGAGACGGCGGGCACGGCGAACGAGGCGCCGATCGCGCCTGCGACGATCCCGGCGAGACCGCCGAGGGTCCGGAGCAGGCCGCGCCGCAGACCGTCGACGAGCGCGCCGATGAGGCTCAGCACGACGATGACGTCGACGATCACGGATGCACCCACGCGGAACTCCTGCCGGTGTCGGGGACGGGTCCTCCAGCATGACCGACGCGGGATGCGCGGACGCCCGGAGGCGGCTGGCAGTCCGCGGCGGCCGCGGATGCGCGGGGGCGGCGGCGGCGGCGCGGGAGCCGGACACCGCCGGCCGCGCGCTGCCGCCGAGAGGGCGGTGCCGCCGGGAGGGCGGTGCCCCCTAGAAGAACGAGATGCAGTACGGCGTCGCGATCGGCGCGAACAGGCGGTCCATCCGCCCCGCCTCGCCCGTGACGCGCGCCAGCCCGGCCTTCGCCAGGATCGACGGCCGCACCGAGCCCAGCAGCAGCGAGCCCAGGTCGGCCACGTCCAGCGCGAGCTCGGCCTCGTCCCCGGTGCGCTCCACGGTGGCGGAGCCGCCCGAGGCGGTGAGGCGGTAGCGGCCGTCGGCGAGCCCGAGCCCGTCGGCCACCTCGACCACGACCGAGCCGTCAGCGGTCCACGGCCGGGCCGAGAACGCGGCGGCGACGTCGAGGATCCGCAGCCAGATCAGGTCGCCCACGTGGCTCACCTGCACCACGCGCGCGTCGCGGAGCGCCCAGGTCAGCGGATCGTCCACCGGCGCCATGTCCCAGGTCACCGCGGAGGCGAGGTCGACCGCGCCGAGGTAGCCCCAGAGCGCGAGGTAGGCGTCGGCGCCGGGGGCGACGAGGTCGACGATCTCGAGGGTCTTGTCGTCCTCGGGCCCGACCGCGCGGTAGGTCACGAAGCCGTCGAGCGTCCCCTCCTCGTCGAGGTGGACGGCCGAGCGGACGTCGAGGCCGGGCGTGGTCTCGCCGGACGCGGTGCCGACGGAGTTCGCCTCGTAGCGCGACTGGCGGGTCAGCGAGCCGGGGGTCGACGCCTGGAACGCGGCGAACACCGCGGGGATGCACGGCTGCAGCCAGCTCGTCGCGACCACCTCGACGCGGCCGGCGGGCTCGGTCTGCAGGCCGAAGCGCGGCCCGGTGTCGACGCGGATGGAGCGGGTGAAGGCCGAGCGGCCGAAGCCGAACCGGCGGTAGATGGAGGCTTCGCTCGCCGTGAGCGCGGCGACCGGGGTGCCGGCCTCCTTCGCCAGGCGCAGGTCCTCGGTGATCATCGCGCGCAGGATGCCGCGGCGCCGGTGCGTGGGCCGCACGGTCACCTGCGACACCAGGTGCGCCGGCAGCTCGCGTCCGCCGCCGACCTGCAGGGCCCCGGGGAACGCCGCGTAGGTGCCGACCGGCACGCCCGCGCCGTCGAGCCCCTCGGGGGCGGAGGAGTCGACGACCGCGGTGAGCACGCGCTGGTCGGCGACCATGTGCTCGGCCCAGTCGCGCAGCTTCTCCGGCGTGAACTCCTTCTCGTGGAAGCCCGCGTTGATCGCGGTGGCCCACGCGGCGGTGGCGGCGTCGGGACCGCCCTCGTCGTTCAGGGCGGCGGGGAAGCGGCGGAGGTCGAGACCGGTGAGAGGCATCCGTCCAGCCTATTCACCCGGGGTGCGCGGGGGCTGAACCGGTGCGCGAACGGTCACCGCGACGGGCGCGCCCGTAACGCGGACCGCCGTCAGAGCACGGTCCACCGCTTCTCGAGCGCCGCGTCCACCGCCTCCGCGAGCTCGTCCAGCCGCCGGGAGTCGAGGCGCCCCGGGTCCGCGGCCGCCCTGATCCGCCCGCTCATCGCTGCGATCGCCGAGCGCCGCCGCGGCAGGGTCGCGGTGAACGCGCAGTCGCGCAGCAGCACCAGCAGCTCGCCCGCCCGGCCCTGCGCCTCCGCGAGGACCTCGAGCCGCCGCTCGAACGGCGACTCCGGGACCGTCACGCGCAGGAACCCGCCCGGATCCTGGAACGCCGCCGGCGGATCCGGGACCCGCGCGAGCAGCGCCAGTGCGGCGCCCAGCTCGTCCAGATCGCCCTCGTGCGCCAGCTCCTGCAGCCGCGAGTCCACGTCCTCGGCCGGCCCCGCCCCGAGCTCCACCGTCCGCAGCACGAGCGCGTCGAGCCGGCGCTCCTCCTCCTCGCCCGGGACCGACGGAGTCGCCGACCACCACGAGAGCACCGGAGTCGCGGCCACCGCGTGCTCGCCGATCCGCCGCTCCAGCGCGATCAGCAGGTCCTCCCGCGCGGCGAGCGCCACCAGCGCGTCCACGTCGACGTGGAGCAGGGTGCCCGAGGCGGGCGGCGCCACCAGCCGGCGTCCGGACGGAGGGACGGTCTCCGCCCGCGTCCTCGCCCCGGGTCCGCGCTCGCTCGCCCGCAGGATCTCCTCCTCGAGGGTCCGCCGGGGTCGTCGTCGTCCGCTTCCGCGCGCCATGCCGTCACGCTACCGTCGGCCGCATGACCCGGTTCCTCGCCCTCCTCCGCGGAGTGAACGTCAACGGCCGCACCGTCCGCAGCGCCGAGCTCGCCGAGACGGTCGCCGGGATCGGCGTCGACCGGGTGCGGACGGTCCTCGCGAGCGGCAACGCGGCCTTCGACTCCGACAGCCCGGCCGCCGAGCTGAAGCCCGTGCTCGAGGCGGCGCTCGCCGAGCGGTTCGGCTACGACGCCTGGATCGTGCTCGTGACGCAGGAGGCGCTCGCCGCGGTGCTCGCCGCCTACCCGTTCCCGCGGATCGACGAGGAGGCGCATCCGTACGTCGTCTTCGGCTCGGACGAGGAGGCGCTCGACGCCGCGCAGGCCGCGATCGGCGAGCCGGATCCGGCGGTCGAGCTCGTCGCCCGGGGCGCCGGTGTCCTCTACTGGCGCTGCCCGCGCGGCTCCTCGACGGACACGCCGGTCGCACGGATCCTCGCCCGATCCGCCTACCGCTCCACCACGACGACCCGGAACCTGCGCACCGTCGAGAGGCTCGCGACGGCGTGACGTCCGCGGCCGTGGCGGGGCCGCCTCCGGGCTCCGCGAGCGGCACCTCGGGGCGCCTCCGACCTCGGGAGGCGAGGAATCGGGGCTGAGAGCACGCACATTCTTTGGTTAGGCTGTCCTTAGTGCCGGTCCGCTCGGACCCTGCGCCGCCTCCCGCACAGCCTCTCGAAAGGGACCCATGCCCCGCGCCACCACGCCCCTCGCCCTGCTCGCCGCCACCGCGCTGACGATCGGCCTCGCCGGCTGCAGCGGCTCGGCCGCCGGAGACGACGCCGCCGCCGACAGCGGCTTCGCGCCGATCACGATCGAGCACGCTCTCGGCACCACCACCATCGAGTCGGCGCCCGAGCGCGTGGCGACCGTCAACTGGGCCAACCATGAGGTCCCGCTCGCGCTGGGCGTGGTCCCCGTGGGCATGGCCGCCGCCAACTTCGGCGACGACGACGGCGACGGGCTCCTCCCCTGGGTGAGCGAGAAGCTCGACGAGCTCGGCGCCGAGACCCCCGTCCTCTTCGACGAGACCGACGGCATCGACTTCGAGGCCGTCTCGGACACCGACCCGGACGTCATCCTCGCCGCCTACTCCGGCCTCACGCAGGAGGACTACGACACCCTGAGCGAGATCGCCCCGGTCGTCGCCTACCCCGAGACCGCCTGGGGCACCTCCTGGCGCGACATGATCACGCTGAACAGCGGGGCGATGGGCAGGGCCGACGAGGGCGCCGCCCTGATCACCGAGCTCGAGGGCGAGATCGAGGAGAAGGTCGCCGCGCACCCGCAGCTGGCCGGCACCTCGGCGATGTTCCTCACCCACGTCGACCCGACGGACCTCAGCCAGGTCAGCTTCTACACCTCGCACGACACCCGCCCCGCGTTCTTCGAGGACCTCGGCATGGCCACCCCGGGCAGCATCGCCACCGCCTCCGCCGCGACCGACAAGTTCTCGCTCACGCAGAGCGCCGAGCAGGCCGACGCCTTCAGCGACGTCGACGTGATCGTCACCTACGGCGACGACGAGCTCGTGAGCACCCTCAAGGCCGACCCGCTGCTCTCGCAGATCCCCGCGGTCGCCGACGACGCCATCGTGCGCCTGCCCTCCACCCCGCTCGGCACCGCCGCCAACCCGACGCCGCTCTCGATCTCGTGGGTCCTCGACGACTACCTGGACCTGCTCGACGAGGCCGCCGCCAAGGCCGCGCAGAGCACTCCGGCCGCCTGAGCCGGGACCCGACCCGCGTGACCCTCGCCGCTCCTCCCGCCGCCTCGGGCGTCGCCGCCGTGCGCCGCCCGAGGCGGCTGCGCGCCCTCTGGCTGCTCGCGGCCGTGGCCGTGCTGCTCGCCGCCGCCGTGGTGTCGGTGCTGGTGGGGTCGCGGGAGGTGGCGTGGAGCGACGTGGTCGCCGCGTTCGGCGGGTCCACGGACGGGTTCGCGCAGGCCGCGGTCGCCAAGCGCATCCCGCGCACCGTGCTCGCCGCGATCGCGGGCGCGGCCCTCGGCGTCGCCGGCGTGCTGATGCAGGGGGTGACCCGCAATCCGCTGGCCGACCCCGGCATCCTCGGGGTGAACACCGGAGCCTCGCTCGCGGTCGTGACGGGCATCGTCTTCTTCGGGCTGACGAGCTCCGCCGCCTACGTCTGGGTCGCGATCGGCGGGGCCGCGGTCGCCGCGGTCTTCGTCTACACGGTCGGGTCGCTCGGGCGCGGCGGCGCGACTCCGCTCAAGCTCGCCCTGGCCGGCGCCGCCACCTCGGCCGCGCTGGTCTCGGTCATCAGCGCGATCGTCCTGCCGCGCGCCGACATCGCGGGCGGCATCCGCTCCTGGCAGATCGGCGGAGTGGGCGGCGCGACGTCCGCGAGCATCGCGCAGGTGCTCCCCTTCCTCCTGGCCGGCCTCGTCCTCTGCGTGCTCTCGGCCAAGAGCCTCAACACCCTCGCGCTCGGCGACGAGCTCGCCGCGGGCCTGGGGGAGCGGGTCGCCCTCGCGCGCGGCGGGGCCGCCCTGGGCGCGGTCGTGCTCTGCGGAGCGACGACCGCGGTCACGGGGCCCATCGGCTTCGTCGGCCTGGTCGTCCCGCACGCCTGCCGCCTCCTCGTCGGTGTGGACCACCGCTGGCTGCTGCCGTTCTCGGCGGTGACCGGCGCCGTGCTCCTGATCGCCGCCGACATCGTCGGCCGCGTCGTCGCGCGCCCGAGCGAGATCGATGTGGGCATCGTCACCGCGCTGGTCGGCGCCCCGGTGTTCATCGCGATCGTCCGCCGCCAGAAGGTGCGCGAGCTGTGACCGCGCTGGTCGAGGCGCCCTCCGCCACCGCCCGCGCCGTCGCGGCCGGCCGCCGCCGCCGCGGGGCCCGCCGCCGGATCGTCGTCGCCGTCCTCGCTGTCCTGATCGCGGCCGTCCTCGCCGTCTCCCTGCTGGTCGGCCAGACCGTCTACTCGCCCGACGAGGTGCTGCGCGTGATCCTCGGCGAGCAGGTCCCCGGGGCGAGCTTCACCGTCGGGCGCCTCCGCCTCCCGCGCGCCGTCCTCGCCCTCCTGGTGGGCCTGTGCTTCGGGCTCGGCGGAGTGAGCTTCCAGACCATGCTCCGCAACCCGCTCGCCAGCCCCGACATCATCGGGATCAGCGCCGGGGCGAGCGCCGCCGCGGCCTTCGCCATCGTGACGCTCTCGCTCGGGGCCGCGCAGGTCTCGGCCCTCGCGATCGTCGCGGGACTCGTGGTCGCCCTGCTCGTCTACGCCCTGTCCTACCGCAGCGGAGTCGCCGGCACCCGGCTGATCCTGATCGGCATCGGGGTCGCCGCGATGCTCGACTCCCTCACCGCCTACGTGCTCTCGCAGGCCGCCGCGTGGGACCTGCAGGAGGCGTCCCGCTGGCTCACCGGGAGCCTCAACGGCGCGAGCTGGAGCGAGGTCGTGCCGGTCCTCGCCGCGGTCGTCGTCCTCACCCCCGTCCTGCTCTCGCGCTCGCGCGACCTCTCCGCCACGCAGCTCGGCGACGACACCGCTTCCGCGCTCGGCATCCGCGTGAACGCCACCCGCCTCGTCGTGATCGTCGCCGCGGTCGGGCTGATCGCCTTCGCGACGGCCGCCGCCGGCCCGATCGCGTTCGTGGCCTTCCTCTCCGGCCCGATCGCCGCCCGCCTGATCGGGCCCGGCGCGTCGCTCCTCATCCCCTCGGCCCTCGTCGGCGCGCTGCTCGTGCTCGTCGCCGACTTCGTCGGGCAGTTCGGGCTGGGCCTGCGCTACCCGGTCGGAGTGGTCACCGGCGTCCTCGGGGCGCCCTACCTCGTCTACCTCATCGTCCGCAGCAACAGAGCGGGAGGCTCACTGTGACCACCGCGCACACCCTGACGGCCGAGGGGGTCACCCTCGGCTACGGCGACCGGACCGTCGTCGACGGCCTCGACCTCGTCGTCCCGCCCGGCCGCATCACCGCGATCGTCGGAGCGAACGCCTGCGGCAAGTCGACGCTCCTGCGCTCGATGTCGCGCCTGCTCGCGCCCCGCTCCGGCGCCGTGCTGCTCGACGGCAGGGCCGTGCACCGGACGCCGGCGAAGCAGCTCGCCCGCACGCTCGGCCTTCTCCCGCAGTCGCCGACGGCCCCGGAGGGCATCACCGTCGCGGATCTCGTCGGCCGCGGCCGCCATCCGCACCAGGGGATGCTGAGCCGCTGGAGCGCCCACGACGACGAGGCCGTCGCGACCGCGCTCGACGCGACCGACACCGCCGCCCTGGCCGACCGCTCCGTCGACGAGCTCAGCGGCGGGCAGCGCCAGCGCGTCTGGATCGCGATGGCCCTCGCGCAGGAGACCGACGTGCTGCTGCTGGACGAGCCGACCACCTTCCTCGACGTCAGCCACCAGATCGAGGTGCTCGACCTGCTCGTCGACCTCAACCGCACCCGCGGGACGACGGTGGTGATGGTGCTGCACGACCTCAACATGGCCGCCCGCTACGCCGACCACCTCGTGGCCATCGCGCACGGCGCGGTGCACGCCTCCGGCACCCCGGCCGCGGTGCTCACCGAGGAGACGGTGCTCGCCGTGTTCGGTCTCGACAGCCGCATCATCACCGACCCGACCTCGGGCACCCCGCTGATGCTCCCCCTCGGGCGGCACCGCCTCGCCCCCGAGCGGATCGACGCCCCCGGCGGCGCGCAGATGACGGACGTGTAAACGGTTCCACACGGCGGCCGGGGGGCGTATACGATACCTGCAGTCCGCGGCGGACGACCGTCATCGGCGGAACCGCCGAACGCCTGCCCCCGATCAGAGGTCCTCCCCGCCGTGACTGCATCCCCGACGCGCCCCGACGCCTCCGCCCTCCGCGGCGTCCGCGCGCTCCTGTTCGACCTCGACGGCGTGCTCACGCCGACCGCCGACGTCCACATGCAGGCCTGGTCGCGGCTGTTCACGGAGTACCTCTCCTCGCGCGGGATCGCCGAGGGCTACACCGACGCCGACTACTTCCGGTACATCGACGGACGCCCGCGGTACGACGGCGTCCGGGCGCTCCTCGCCTCGCGCGGCATCACCCTCCCCGAGGGCGCGCCCGAGGACGACCCGTCGCTCGAGACCGTCTGCGGGCTCGGCAACCGCAAGAACGACGCCTTCAACCGCACCCTCGCCGAGACCGGCGTCGCTCCCTACCCGGGCTCGCTCCGCTTCGTCGACGCCGCGATCGCCGCGGGCGTGCAGGTCGCCGTCGTCACCTCCTCCCGCAACGGCGTGCCGGTGCTCGAGGCGGCCGGCCTCCGCGACCGCTTCGAGGTCGTCGTGGACGGGCTCCTCGCCGCCGAGCGCTCGATCGCCGGCAAGCCCGCGCCCGACACCTACCTCTACGCGGCCGAGCTCCTCGGCCTCCCGGCCGCCGAGTGCGCCGTCCTCGAGGACGCGCACTCCGGAGTCGCGGCAGGCCGCGCGGGCGGCTTCGGCCTCGTCGTCGGCGTCGACCGCGGAGTCGGGGCCGACACCCTGCTCGAGCACGGCGCCGACCTGGTCGTGGACGACCTGGCCGAGCTGCTCCCCTTCCTCCCCACCGCTCCCGCCCCCGAGGACGCCGCATGAACCCCATCACCTCCGACCCGCTCGACCGGAACCGCTTCCCGATCGACGAGTGGGCCCTCGTCGAGACCGAGTTCGCCTCCGAGCTGCAGGGCCGCACCGAGACGCTCTTCGCCACCGGCAACGGCTACCTCGGCCTCCGCGGCAACGTGGAGGAGGGGCGCGACGGCTACGCCTACGGCACCTTCATCAACGGGTTCCACGAGACCTGGCCCATCCGCCACGCGGAGGAGGCGTTCGGCTTCGCCCGCGTCGGCCAGACCATCGTCAACGTGCCGGACGCCAAGATCATCCGCCTCTACGTCGACGACGAGCCCTTCGTGCTGAGCGAGGCCGACGTCCTCGCCTACTCGCGCCGCCTCGACTTCGCGAACGGCGTGCTCACCCGCGAGCTGGAGTGGCGCACCCCCTCCGGCAAGCGCGTCCTGATCCGCTCGCGCCGCCTGGTCTCGTTCACCGACCGGCACCTCGCGATCCTCGACTACGAGGTCGAGATGCTCGACCACGACGCGTCCGTGCTGATCTCGAGCCAGATCCTCAACCGCCAGGACGGCGTGGACGAGTACCACGCCCCCTCCGGCAGCGAGGGCGCCGGCTTCGACCCGCGCAAGGCGGAGTCGTTCGAGGACCGCGTGCTCCAGCCGCGCCTCAAGCGCGTCAGCGGCACCCGCTACCTCCTCGGCTACCGGACCACCAACTCCCAGATGACCGTCGCCTGCGGCGCCGAGCACCAGCTCGAGACCGAGAACGAGTGGGACCAGACCTCCCAGATCGACGACGACCTCGCCAAGCACGTCTACCGCGTGAAGGCCAAGGCCGGCCGGCCGGTCCGCCTGGTCAAGACGCTGACCTACCACACCTCCCGCGGCGTGCCCGTGCGCGAGCTCGCCGACCGCTGCGACCGCACGCTCGACCGCGCCCGCGAGACGCCGGTCGAGGAGCAGTTCGTCAAGCAGCGCGAGTGGCTCGACGACTTCTGGACCCGCTCCGACGTGCAGCTGGACGGCCAGCCTGCCATCCAGCAGGCCACCCGCTGGAACCTCTTCCAGCTCGCCCAGTCCACCGCCCGCACCGACGGCGGCGGAGTCGCGGCCAAGGGCGTCTCGGGCTCCGGCTACGGCGGCCACTACTTCTGGGACACCGAGGTCTACGTCCTCCCGTTCCTCAGCTACACGGCGCCCCTCGTCGCCCGGAACGCCCTGCGCTTCCGGCAGAACATGCTCGAGGCGGCCCGCTCGCGCGCCTCCGAGCTCAACCAGCGCGGCGCGCTGTTCCCCTGGCGCACCATCAACGGGCAGGAGTCGTCGGCCTACTACGCCGCCGGCACCGCGCAGTACCACATCGACGCCGACATCTCCTACGCGCTCATGCAGTACGTGGGTGCCACGGGCGACGACGACTTCCTCGCCCGCGGAGCGATCGACATCCTCGTCGAGACCGCGCGGATGTGGGCCGATCTGGGCTTCTGGCGCAGCAACGGCGACGACCACTTCCACATCCACGGAGTGACGGGGCCGGACGAGTACACGACCGTCGTCAACGACAACCTGTACACGAACGTCATGGCCCGGGCGAACCTCCGCTCGGCCGCCCGGGCCGTCGAGCTGCTGAAGGCCGTCGAGCCCGCCGCGTACGAGCGGATGGCCGACCGCCTCGCTCTCGACGAGGGCGAGGTGCTCGAGTGGGCGCGCGCCGCCGAGAAGATGCACATCCCCTTCGACGCGCGGGCGGGCATCCACCCGCAGGACGCGGCCTTCCTCGAGAAGGAGCTGTGGGACCTCGAGAACACCCCCGCGAGCAAGCGCCCGCTGCTGCTGCACTTCCACCCGCTGGTGATCTACCGCTTCCAGGTGCTCAAGCAGGCCGACGTCGTGCTCGCGCTGCTGCTGCAGGGCAACGAGTTCACCGCCGAGCAGAAGCGCGCCGACTTCGAGTACTACGACGCGCTGACCACCGGCGACTCGACCCTCTCGGCCGTCGTGCAGTCGATCATCGCCGCCGAGGTCGGCTACAGCGACCTGGCCCGCCACTACTTCCTGTCGGCGCTGTTCGTCGACCTCGCGGACCTGCACCGCAACACCGCGGACGGCATCCACGTCGCCTCGACGGGCGGCGTCTGGAGCGCCCTCGTCTACGGCTTCGGCGGGATGCGCGACCACGGCGGCCGGATCACGCTCGACCCGCGCCTGCCCGACGACTGGGACCGTCTCGCCTTCCGCATCACCCTCCACGGCACGCGCGTGCGCGTCGAGGTGACGCAGACCGAGGTCCTGCTGACGGTCGAGACCGGCGACTCCGCCGCGATCACCGTCCGCGACGAGCGCGTGCACGTCGCCGCCGGCAGCCCCGTGCGCGTCCCGCTCACGCACCAGGGCCGCCGCCTGCACGGAGCGCCGACCACGTCCGACATCGAGGGCACCCGCCGCTCCGACGGCACCGTGATCACCGCCTCGATCCCCACCATCTCGATGACCCCCGAGCCCGAGGTGCTCACCGGTCCCTGAGTCCGTCCCCGCCCGAGTCGCGGGAGGCGTCCGGCCGTCGACGATGTCCTCCGCAGGTGCGGAGGACATCGTCCGTGAGGACCTGTCCGCCGGCCTGATCGGCCGAGCACGGTCCAGGCGGGACTCGGCCGGATCGTCCCGGACCTCGACCTCCTCGTCCTCCGCCGTCCACCTCCTCGTCCTCCGACGTCCACCTCCTCGTCCTCCGACGATCCAGCACCGCGGTCCTCCGAGCCGATCCGGCGGAGGCGCGCCGCTCGGCAGCATGGGCGTCGTGGTCCTGCGAGAGGGCCTCCCGCCCCGGGAGGCCGATCGCGGACGGGGGAGGAGGCGCTGTGACGACCGCGACCGAGGGGAACGGGACCTACACGGGTCTGGTGGCGGAGCTGCACGACCGCATGTACCCGGACGCCCTGGGCGACATCGCACAGCTCATCGCCTGTCTCCAGCGCGTCGCCCCCGGGCCTCGGGTGATGGAGTTCGGCATCGGCTCGGGCCGGGCGGCGCTGCCCCTGGCCGAAGCGGGCCTCGACGTCTCCGGTGTGGAGATCTCGTCGGACATGCTCCGGCTCCTCGCCGAGCGCGACACGGAGAAGCGCATCACGGCGCGCCGCGCCAGCTTCATCGACGACGAGCTGGAGGGCGAGTACGACGCCGTCACCCTGCTGCTCAACACGCTCCTCGTCGCCACCACGGCCGAGCAGCAGCTCGCGGTGCTCCGGAACGCCCGCCGGTGCCTCGCTCCGGGCGGCGTGCTCCTCGTCGAGTGCTTCACCCCCTCGCGCTACCACGGGCTGACGGCACCCGCGATGTCGCTGAGGGACCTGGGCGACGGCGACGTCGTCATCGAGCAGTACACCGTCGAGCCGTCGCTCCAGCTGCTGGTCTCGCAGAACCTCGTCTTCGTCGGCGAGAAGCGGAGCACCTACACGCAGGTCCTGCGCTACGTCTTCCCCGCCGAGCTCGACTCCGCCGCGCGTCTCGCCGGCCTCGAGCCGCTCGGCCGCATGGCCGACTGGCAGGGCGCTCCGGTCACCGCGGCGTCCGAGCGCTTCATCTCCGCCTATCGACGGAGCGCGGAGTGATCGCGTCCGCCGAGCAGAAGCACCTGCTGGACCGCATCGCTCCCCTCCTGGCCCGGCTCGGCCGGACCCGGGACGAGATCGAGGACGCGCCGGTGCTCCTGGGCCGCAACCTCAACGCCCGCCTCCGTTTCTCCGACGGCGACGACGTCTTCGTGAAGGCCGTCCGCGGCCTCGGCGCCGCGGGCCGGTACCAGCGGGTCACCACCTTCCACGACGTGATGGACCTCACCGGGCTCCCCCTCCGCACCCCGGACCTCCTCGCCCGTGACGACGCCGGACTGGTGCTGGCGCAGACCGTGGTCGACGCCGAGAGCACCTTCGCCGAGCGGGTGCGCGAGAGCACCGTGAGCTCGGAGGAGCTCGAGCTGGTCGCCGGCGCGCTCGCCGCGGTGCACGGCGCGACTCCCTCGGACGCGAGCAGAGTCGAGAACCGGCCGCCGTCGCTTCCTCCGCACGGGCTCGACGCGATGCCCATCGACCTGTTCGAGGGATCGACGATGGGACAGCTCGAGATGTGGCGGCTCCTGCAGGGCGACCCCGTCCTCCGGGACCGGCTGGACGCGCTGGTGCGCTCCGCGCCGAGCGGCGACGACGCCTCTCCGATCCACGGGGACCTGCGCTCCGACCAGATCCTCCTCGACGGCGCCACCTGCTGGATGCTCGACTGGGAGGACTTCCGGCTCGGAGACCCCGCTCGCGACGTCGGCGGCCTTCTCGGCGAGCTGTTCTACCACCGGGCGCGCCGTCTGGTGCACTCCATCGTCGCCGAGGGCGAGGAGGTGACCGACGCGTCGATCATCGCCCACGGCGGCCGCATGGTCGACGAGGCCGTCCCCTCCCTCCGCACCTTCTGGAGGGCGTACACCCGCGCCCGTGCCGTGGAGGAGGGCTTCGCTGCGCGAGCGGTCGGTTTCCTCGGGTGGCAGCTGTTCGACAGGGCTCTCGCCTCGGCCACCTACTACGGGCGGATGTCCGCGATGGACCGAGCCCTCGCCGGGATCGGCCGCGAGGCGATCGTCAACGCCACCCGGTACACCGACGTCCTCGGGCTGGGGGCGGAATGAGCGCGCCGACCCTCGCTGCGACCGAGCAGGGGCTCGCGAGCGGGGTCTCCTGGATCCTCTCGCGCATCGAGATCGGGGACGACCAGCGCTCGGCCCGCGCCTTCGGCACGGAGATCGAGACCGCCTCCGCGTCCGAGCTCGGCCAGGTCCTCGCTCGGCGCATCTACCAGTTCGCGCACGCGGGGATCGGCCTGCGGGACGACGCCCCGGGCGGCAGCCTCACCAGCGAGGACCGGATCATGGAGGAGCGGATCGCCTCCGCGACCGCGCGGCGGGCGAGGGCCGCCCGGGTCCCGCTGCTCGAGACGGTGCCCCAGTACAACGGTGTCGTCGTCCTGCATCAGGGACTGCGCGTGTTCGTCCCGGACTCCCGCGTCCTGGACCGCACGTCGGCGACGGCGCACATCGCGCTCAACTCCCTCGCGACGCGCCTCTCGGTGGGCTTCTCGTTCTTCACCTCGAGCGCGGGAGCGGGCAGCGGATCCCGTCCGCTCCGCCTCTACCGCGCCGCCGCCGACGCCGACGACGCCCTCGACGCGTGGGGGCGGCTGACGGAGCGGCTGGAGTCGGCGCACGTGCCCGCTCGGGCGAAGATCCTCTCGTCGAGCGAGGCCTATCCGCGCACGGACGCGATCGTCCTCTACCTCCCCCAGGAGTCCTGGGGGCGCGTGCGGGAGTTCGCCGATCTGCTGGCGAGCGACGACCCCCGGGCGGGCGCCTCCGTGCTCGCCGGTCGCCTCGCTCCGGGAGTCGGATACGCCTGGGAGCCCGACGATCCGGCCCGGTCCCGGCGCACCCTGAGCTTCGGCGAGCACCGGGCCGAGACCATCGCGAAGGCGCTCGTCGAGCCCGGCGGGGAGTCGACCGCCGATCGCGTCCGCCTGGCGCTCCTCGCGGCCAACATCCACCCCCTGCGGGTGCACGAGAACCTCGACTCGCCGCAGCTCCCGGGCTGAGCGAGCAGGTCGACGGCCGCCGACGCGGACGTCGAGCCGACACGGCACAGGAAACACGATCACAGAAAGCGAGAACGACATGAGCAGCACGACAGCCGAATCCCTCATCGCGGGATACCGCTCCTATGCGGTCCAGGCGCCCGACCTCTCCGGCATCACCGAGGCGGCGCCGGCAGCGACCCCGGGCGTCCTCAGCTTCATCGCCGCCTCCACGGTCGCCTGCGGAACGGCGATCAGCGTCGTCGGCGGCTCCGTCGTCGGAACCACGGTCAACGCGGGCTGCTGACGCCGCACCCCCACCTCTCGTCGGAACCTCTCGGAAAGAAGGACATGCCATGACCTCGAACCAGACCCTCATCGCCGGCTTCGCGAGCTACGCGAGCGCCGAGGAGCTCGTCTCCACCTCGCTCGAGTCCGCTCCCGGCGCGACTCCGTCGCCGATCTCGGCCGTCTCGGTCTTCGTGACCGCGTCCTCCCCCGAGTGCGCGCTCGTCTCGGTCGGCGTCACCGCGGGCGGAACCACCACCACCCTCGCCGCGGGCTGCTGACGACCCGGGCCCGGGGGCTCCGGTCCCCGGGCCCTCCACCTCTGGAGGAGACCATGATCGGATCCGCACTGACCAGTGCCGGGAGCAGCGGACCGCGGACCTCGATCGCCGAGGTCCCGGGAGCTCGGAGCGTGGCCGTCACGCTCGCCGTCGGCGCGGGCTCGGTCGACGAGCGACCGGGCGAGGCGGGCGCGGCGCATCTGGCGGAGCACCTCCTCTACAGCGAGGCGCGCCTCGAGACCGGCCGGCTCGCCGAGCAGTCGGTCCTGCACCGCGGCGGAGTCAGCAACGCTCAGAGCTACCCGTTCCACACGGAGTACTCGGTCGTCCTCCCGGTCGAGGACGACCCCCTGGCGGTCCTCGGCGAGGCCGCCGACGTGGCGCTGGCCCGGGCCTCCCTGACCGAGGTGCCGGTCGCGGCGATCGAGCGGGAGCGCTCGGTGATCGCCCGCGAGATCGAGGAGCGGCGCACGGACGGCGCGCTCGCGACCTTCCCGTGGAACGGCGCCCTGGCGACACGGGGGAGGCAGCGGACCGACGACTCCTTCACCACTCCGGTCCTCGCACCGGACGAGCTCCTGGGCTTCCTCCGCCGTCTGCACTCCACGCGCGAGGTCGCTCTCGGTGTCGCGTCGGCGCTCGACCCGCACCTCGTCGAGGAGGTCGTCGCCCCGGTCGTCGCGCTCCTGTCCCCGCGGAGCCCCGTTCCGGACTGGAGATCGCGGCTCGGAGCGGTCCGGACGGTGCGCCGGCGGGTCCTGCCCCGCGGAATGTCCGCGACCGCCGAGACGCGCCTCCTGCCGGAGCACGGTCCGCGCGAGCGCGAGCGCGCCGTCGCGGCCGTGCTCGCCCGGGCGGTGGACGCCGCGTCCACGGGAGCGCACTGGCGCGCCGGGCTCTTCGGCGTGCACGAGGGCCCGGAGACCGCCCTCCTCATCGGGTCGTCCAGCGTCGCCGGGCCCGCGCCCGACCGACCGGCCACCACCCTCCCCGACCGGCTGGACCTCGACCGGCTCGACGCGTGGCGGCGGGCCGAGCTCCACAGCCTGCAGCGCAGGCTCTCCGGAACCGCCACGGCGAGTTCCCTCCTGGCTCGCGACAGGCTCTTCGGCCTCGACACACGGCGCACGGCGGCGGAGCTGACGGCGGTGCGCTCCGTGGACGTGGCGGAGGCCTTCGACCACCTGCGCCGCGACGAGCCGGGCTTCCTGGTCTGGGAGCACGGGGGAGGAGAGGCCGCGTGACGGCGACGACTCCCGCCCCGGAGGCGCTCGATCGCCACGCCGACGGACTCCGCGTCCTCGGCGGAGGGCGCGGCGCCGTCGTGGCGCTCGTCGTCGAGACCGGACCGCTCTCCTGGCAGGGCCGGCTGCGGGCCGCGAGCCTGCTCCGGCGCGCCCTCGAGCCGGCGAGCGCTGAGATCGACGTCCGTCCGGGTCCTTCCGGCGTGAGCGCGATCCTCCCGCTCGCCGAGGCGACCCCCGAGGACTGGGACCGCCTCCTCGGACGCCTCGGGAGCTGGCGCGAGCTCGTCGGCGCCGATCCCGCGCCCGAGACCCCTGCTGTGCCCCGCTCCCTCGGCGAGCTCGGCCTGGCGCTCGCGCTCGGCGATGCGGGCGAGTCGCCGACGCCGGGCGAGTTCTCGCGCCGACCGGTCGCGGTCGCCCTCTCCGCCGGCTCCGGCCTCCTGCCGCTCGATCTCGGGCAGAGGCTCGAGGAGCTGATCGAGGCGGCCGGCCGCCGGTGCGAGGGCCACCCGCCCCCGCCGCCGAGCACGGCCGGACCGGTGACGGAGTCGGGCGTTGTCCCGGTCCCCGGGATCCGCTCCTCCCTCGTCCGGATCCTCGCTCCGCTCCCGGGCGCGAGCGAGGCGAGCGAGGCTCTCGCCCGCTCCCTCGCCGCGCTGATCCTGGGCGGTACCGCCGCCGGCCCCCTCGCCCGGCGCCTCCGGGACGACCACGCGCTCAGCTACAGCCCCGGCAGTGCGCTGACCCGTCTGCCGCAGGGCGAGTACTTCGCGGTGGAGGCGCCGGTCGCCGCGGGCGCGGCGGAGCGGGCGGACGGGCTGATCCGCGACGTCCTCACGGAGCAGTCGGTGTCGCCGCCGGACGACGGCGTCGTGGCCTGGGCACTGCGGTACGCCCGGGGACGCCGGCTCGTCGACGCGGACTCCCCGCTCACCGCGCACCTCGGCTTCGCGGCCCGCCACGACGGGAGCGACCCCTGGGGCCTGCTCGAGCGCCACGCCCCCGCGGTCGACGCCGACCTCGTCCGCCGCCAGTTCCTCCTCCTCTGCCGCGCTGTCCTCGAGACACCGGCCCTGATGCTCGTTCCGACCCCGGAAGAAGGGAGCCGACCATGGACGTCGGCGTGATGTACCCCAAGATGCCCACGACGCTGGGCGGCGTGCTCCCCTACGCCGACCTCGCCCGCCGTCACGGCGGCCGGCTCTGGTTCGGCCACTCCGATGCGGTCGACTCGCTCACGATGATGGCGGCGCTCGCCGGACGGGGTGCCGCGATCCCCCTCGGGACGGCCGTCACCCTCCACCCGCTGTGGTCGCCGAGCGCGCTCGCACGCCAGGCGCTGTCGATCTCGCGCCTGAGCGGCGCCTCCGTCGTGCTCGGCATCGGCCCCGGCGGGGCGCGCTTCCAGGAGTCGGCACTCGGCGCGCCCCTCGCCCGCCCGGTCGCCGAGACGGAGCGCTTCGCCCGCCAGGTCCTCGCGGTCACCGAGCACTCGCCCGCCGCTGTCCAGCTCGGCTTCGGAGTGCTCCGGCCGGCGATGGCGGAGGCAGCGGGCCGCGCGGCCTCCCACGCGATCACCTGGCTCACCCCGGGCTCCTGGATCCGCGACTCGATCGCTCCCGCACTGGCGCGCGGCGCCGCCTCCTCGGAGCGCCCCGTCCCGCACCTCGAGGCCGTCGTGCACGTGGGAGTCCGGCGCCCGGGGCGCGATCCGGTCTCGCTCGTGGACTCCGCCGTCCACGCGCATCTCGCCGCACCGCACTACCGCGACATGCTGCGCCGGGCCGGGATCGACCTGCCCGACGACGGTCGGGGCGCCGCGCGGGCCGTCGTCGACCAGGGGGTCTACCTCTTCGGATCGCCCGAGGAGATCGCCGACGGCCTCGAGCTCCTCCACGCGGACGGTGCCGACGAGGTCGTCGTCAACGTCTTCGGGGTCCTCGCATCGCACGGCGAGGCGGCCGCCCTCGCGGATCTCGAGGAGGTCCTCGCCGTGCTCACGGAACGCCGCATCGCCCGGGAGCGGGCGCGCACCGAGGCGCTCGACTCGTTCCTCGCCGGTGCCGAGGACGTGCTCGCGTGAGCGCCGTCGACGAGCAGGCCCGACGCCTGAGCGGTCTCGCGGACCGCAGGATCGTGATCGCCGCGACCGGGGCGCTCGGCACCGCCTTCCTCCCGAGCTGGATCGGCTGGATGCAGGAGGTGTGCCCGAGCACCCGGTTCCGAGTCGTGCTGACTCCGCGCGCCCGGGCCTTCGTCGGCGTCTCGGCGGTCACGGCGCTGACGGGCGAGCGGCCGATCATCGACGAGTGGGGCGACCGGCACGACGACCCCGTCCACGTCGGGCTCGAGCAGTGGGCCGAGGGCTACCTCGTGCACCCGGCCTCGATGGACTTCCTCTCGCGGCTCAGCCTGGGGCTGTGCGACTCCCCGCTGCTGCTCGCCCTCCAGGGCACCGTCAGCCCGCTCGTCGTGGCCGCCGCCGCACCGCCCGGATTCACGTCCGGCCCGAGCTGGCCGCTCTACGCCGAGCGGATGTCGGCACGCGCGCGCACCGTCCTCCTGCCTCCGATGGACGGCGTCAGCGTCGCGGCGCCCGAGCGCGTCGGAGCGCCCCCGCAGCTCTTCCCCGTCGCGGCCGCGGCCCTCGGCGAGCTCCTGCAGCAGGAGGCCGCATGAGCGCCGGCACCGTCTGGAGCGTCCGCACCCGCGTGTGGCGCCAGAGCATCGAGGCGCTCGACGAGGGGTACCTCCTCCGCCGCGAGTACGCCGCGGCCCCCGCCGGGCGGCCTCCCGCCGAGGCCGTGCGGACGGCGCACGCCGCCGTCGTGCCCGCTGCGCTCGACGCTTCCGGCACATGGGCCGCGCGGATCGGAGCAGCGGGCCCCGTCGCGGCGGATCTCCTCCCCGGCTCGCCGGCCTCGGGACGCGAGGCGTTCGCGGCGACCGCCGAGCGTCTCGGCGCCGTGCTCGCGGCCCTGCACGCCGGCGAGCGCGGCGCGGGACCCGTGCCCCTGCCGCTGCGCCGTCTCGAGCAGGACCTCCGCGACGCCGCTTCGTCGCCCGTCGGCCGCGCGATCACGACCGCGCTCGGTCCGGACCGCTCCGCGCGGCTCGCGTCGCTCCTCGACGCCGTCCCGTCCGAGGGGGTCCGCGTGCACGGGGCGTTCGGCCTCGGCTCCGTGTTCGTCGACCCGTGCGGAGACGTCGTCGTCGTCGCCGGACCGGAGAGCGGGTTCGGGCCCCCCGAGCTCGATGCGGGCTGGCTCCGCGGCGAGCTCACCGAGCTCTCGCTGGCCGCGGCCGCGGCGGGGGAGTCCGACGCGCCCTTCGCCCGAGCGGCGGAGTCCTTCGACCGCGGCTACGCGGAGGCGGGCGGCGGGCCGCTCGATCCGAGCCTCCTCGACGCCGTGGTCGCTCTGCGCTTCGCCCTGCACCAGTGGGACTTCCACGAGACCCACGGCTCCCTCCCCGCGTCGACCGATCTGGCGTTCCTCGCCTGGCTGCTCGACCGCAGGCCCGTCGACCACTCCATCCCCCAGACCACTACCCACCGGAGGTGACCATGAAGACCTCGCAGCACTCGCCGGCCATCAGCGTCGAGGGTCTCCGCATGCGCTACGGCGCCAAGGACGTCCTCGCGGGCGTGACGCTCGACGTCGAGCGGGGCCAGCGCATCGCCGTGCTCGGCCCCAACGGCGCGGGCAAGAGCACCATGATCGAGATCCTCGAGGGATTCCGGCGCCCGTCGGCCGGACGCGTCCGCGTCCTGGACGCCGACCCTCTGGACGCGCCCTCGGTCTGGCGCTCCCGGATCGGGATCGTCCTCCAGGCGTGGCGCGATCACGGGACCTGGCGGGTCCGCGAGCTCCTCGAGCTCGTGGCCGCGTCTCACGACGCCGCCCGTCCGGGCGTCGCGCTGCCCGTCGGCGAGATGCTGCGCTCCGTGGGGCTCGAGGACCTCGCGGACCGGCGCCTCGCGACACTCTCCGGGGGCCAGCGGCGTCGCGTCGACGTGGCCGCCGCGCTGATCGGGCGCCCGGAGCTGGTCTTCCTCGACGAGCCGACCACCGGGTTCGATCCCGAGATCCGCGCCGCCTTCCACGAGCTCATCCGTGCTCTGACGCCGGAGACGACCGTCCTCTGGGCGACGCACGACCTCCACGAGGCCGAGGCGATGTGCGACCGGATCGTCATCCTCGCCCGAGGCTCCGTCGAGGCCGACGGCTCCCCGGAGGAGCTCCGCGACCGCTTCGCCTCCGGGACCACCGTCCGCTGGCGCGCCGACGGCGGCCTGCACACCGAGCACGTCGGTGATCCGGCTCCGGTGCTCGCCCGGCTGTCGGCGCAGGGCGTCGACCTCTCCGGACTCGAGGTCCGTCGCGCCTCCCTCGAGGACGCCTACCTCGCGATCGTCGCCGGCTCGGAGGCCGTCGACGCCGCGCCCGAGCTCGCATCCACCGAGAAGGAGACCCGCCCGTGAGCACCGCCACCACGACCACGTCCGCCGCGCCTCGGAGCAGTCGCGCCCGCGCGGCCCGGGGCATCGCCCGTGTCGCCGCCGTCCAGGCCAGGATCGAGCTCCGCCGCCGGTTCCTCCGCTGGACCGCCGTCTCCTTCCTGGTGCCTCCCGTCGTCCTGTTCCTCGTCTTCCGCTTCCTCGATCTGGACCTGTTCGGAGGCGCGGACGGCGTGCGCTCCGTGCTGGCCGGCTTCGCCGCCGCGTCGATGTTCGTCGGCGGCATGGTCGGCATCGCGAGCGAGCTGGTGACGGAGCAGGAGGACGGATCGGTCCTGCGGGCCAAGACCCTCCCGTTCGGGATGGCCTCCTACCTCTCGGGCAAGCTGATCGCGCTGAGCGTCACGAACCTCGTCGCGCTCGTCCTCATCCTGATCAGCTCCGACCTCGTCATCGGAGGCGTCCTGCCCCGCGACCCGGTGGGATGGATCGGAGTGGCGGGACTCGCGGTGCTCACCCTCGCCTGCACCGTCCCGCTCGGGGCGACCCTCGGCAGCCTCGTGTCCTCGCCCTTCGCGGTCCTGCCCCTCTCGCTGGTCGCCTACGGCCTGATGCTGGTCTCGGGCGTCTTCTTCCCGGTCGAGCTCCTCCCCGAGTGGCTCCGCGCCGTCGTCTCGGTCTTCCCCGTCTACTGGCTGGGCGAGCTCGCCCGCGCGGTCCTCCTGCCCGGGTTCGTGCTCGAGGGCGGGCGGCTCGTCCTGGCGGTCGTCGTCCCGCTCGCCTGGGGAGTCCTCGGGATGATCCTGGCACCGCGCGCCCTGGGCGCGATGGCCCGCCGCCAGTCGGGTCGGCGCCTCGAGACGATCCAGGAGCGACGCGCTCAGCGCGGGTACTGACCCACGGGTCAGGCTCCGCGGTGCAGGTCGGTGATCAGCAGAGCGAGGGCGACGCGGCCGGAGATCTCGAGCTTGGCGTAGGAGTTCGACAGGTGGGTCTTCACCGTCGATTCCGAGAGGTGAAGGGCCTGCGCGATCTCGCCGTTCGAGCGGCCGTCCGCGACCAGGCGGACGACGTCGCGCTCCCGATCGCTCAGCACGGCCAGGGTCTGCTCGATCCGCTCGGCGGCCCCGCGGTCCTCCGCCGGGTCGTCGAGCGTGAGCGCGAGTGCGCCGCGGCCGGCCAGCCGACGGGGCACGAGGACGCTCCCGGTCGCGACCGCCCTGATCGCGTTGACGACCGCGGTGGCCCCCGAATCGCGGAGGACGTAGCCGCTGGCGCCGGCGGCGAGCACGCGCGCCGCGAGCGCGTCGTCGTCGAGTGCCGAGAGGACGAGCACCGCGCAGGCCTCGTTCCCGGCGAGTCCCCGCACCGCGGGCTCGCCGCTCGGCTCGTCGATCGAGACGACGACCACGTCGGCGTCGCACACGTCCGCTCGCCCGTCGCCGTGATCGAGGAGCTCGAGGTCCTCCTCGGCGGCGATCAGGCGCTGCAGACCGGCGACTACGATCTCGTCGCCGACGAGGCTCACCCGGATCGTGTCTCGTCGGATCTCTGCCACCCCCCGGAAGCGTCTCGGGCGGAGGGACCCCCGACCGGCTGCCACCCTAGCCAAGGGGCCCACCGCGAACCTGAGAGAATCAAGACACTCCTGCGCACCACCACCCAGGCACGTCCTAGTCCTCCGGGACGAGGCCGCCGGCTCAGAACGGCACGTCCGTCCCATGGCGGTCCGCGGACCCGCGGGCGAAGATGAGGACGCGTGCGGTCTTCCGCGTCGCGCACCTCACGACGAGAGAAGGGAACTCACCATGGCATCTCCCCTCAGCGGTCTCCTCGGAGACCACGCCGACCCGACCGAGGAGCTCGTCTCCCTCTTCGGAGACGGGGCATCGACCACCCCCGCGGCCGTCGCGTCAGCGGTCGACTGGGGTCGTGGCGTCCTCGCCGAGCGCGGGATCGAGCCCAGGAAGCAGGTGGCCGCCATTCACGCCTTCCGTCAGGCGGAGCCCCGCCTGTCCCTCAAGCCCGCGACGTACCTGGCGAAGCTCGTCGCGGCCTGAGCCGGGCGGCCGCGCAGGCCGCTCGAGACGAACGAGACCCCCGGCCGCTGGAGCCGGGGGTCTCGCTCGTCGTGCCCCGGGAGGACCCGGGCCGGATACGTCAGGCGGAGGCGAGCAGCGAGCGCAGCGCGGACGTGAAGAAGGTCAGTCCGTCGACTCCGGAGCGCATCGCGGCGGCCGTGTCGGGCCCGAAGCCCTCCTCGACGGCGTGCTCCGGGTGCGGCATGAGCCCCACCACGTTGCCGCGGCGGTTGCTGATGCCGGCGATGTCGTTCATGGAGCCGTTCGGGTTGTGGCCGAGGTAGCGGACGACGACGCGTCCCTCCGCCTCGAGCTCGAGCAGCGTGTCGGCCGAGGCGATGTAGCCGCCCTCGCCGTTCTTCAGCGGGATCGTGATCTCCTGGCCGGGCTCGAAGCCGTTCGTCCAGGCGGTCTCGGTGCTCGCGACCATCAGGCGCTGGTCGCGGCAGACGAAGGATCCGATGTCGTTCGCGATCAGGCCGCCGGGCAGCAGGTGCGCCTCGGTGAGCATCTGGAAGCCGTTGCAGATGCCGAGGACCGGGGTCCCGGCGTTCGCCGCGTCGACGACCTCGCGCATGATCGGGGAGTGGGAGGCGATGGCGCCGCAGCGCAGGTAGTCGCCGTAGGAGAAGCCGCCGGGCAGGACGATCGCGTCGACGCCGTCGAGGTCGTGGTCGCCGTGCCACAGCGCGACCGGCTCCGCACCCGCGAACCGGACGGCGCGCTGGGCGTCGCGGTCGTCGAGCGAGCCGGGGAAGGTGATGACGCCGATCCTCATCGGGCGGCCTCCGCCGGGTAGTGGATCCCGACGACGTCCTCGATCACCGAGTTCGAGAGCATCTCGTCGGCGATGCGCTGCACCGAGGCGCGCACCTCGTCGGTCACCTCGTCGACGGTGATCTCGAAGCGCTTGCCCACCCGCACGCCGTGGAGGGCGGAGTGGCCCAGCCGCGCGAGCGCGCCGGCGACGGCCTTCCCCTGCGGGTCGAGCAGCTCGGCCTTGGGCATGACTTCAACGACGATCGTGGGCACCGTGTTCTCCGGAGTCTCGGGGGAGTGCGGTCTTCCGCGCGACCATCGTACCCGCGGGGGTCCCCGCGGTCGGCGGCGCTCAGGAGGTCGTGACGCGGATCGCGTTCGCCCAGGGGTCCTCGAAGGCGAGGGTGCGGCCGTCGTCGCGGGTGGCGACTCCGGAGCGGGCCAGCCGCTCGCCGAGCGCGCCGAGGTCGTCGGCGCCGGGCACCACGATCTCGACCTGTCCGAGGCCGAGGGCCTGCTGCCGGCGTCCGGCGCCCGCCGAGTTCCAGGTGTTCATCGCCATGTGGTGGTGGTAGCCGCCCGCCGAGACGAAGAGCGCCTGCCCGCTGTACGCGATCGTCGTCTCGAAGCCGAGCCGGTCGACGTAGAACTCCTTCGCGGTGGCGACGTCGCCCACGCTCAGGTGCACGTGGCCGACGGAGGCGCCGCCGAGGCGCGGCTGCGCGATCGACTCCTCGGTGAGGTGCTCCTGCAGGAACGCGTTCGGGTCGAGGAAGAGCGTGCTCATCTCGATCCGCCCGTGCGTCCACGACCACTGCGTGCGGTCGCGGTCCCAGTAGAGCTCGACGCCGTTGTGCTCGGGGTCGTCGAAGTAGAAGGCCTTGCTGACCAGGTGGTCGGAGCTGCCGGTGAAGGAGCCGGGGTGCCGGGTCGCGACGCTGTACACGGCCGCGGCGAGCGCCGCCTCCGATTCGAAGAGGATCGCCGTGTGGAAGAGGCCGGCGCTGCGCGGCGAGGCGTGCACCAGCTCGGGCGCGTGCTGGAGGATCACGGCCGGCACTCCGCCGCGGCCGAGCACCGCGACCGGTCCGTCGTGCGAGAGCAGCTCGAGCGTCACGGCGTCGCGGTAGTAGGCGATCATCCCGTCGAGGTCGGCGACGCGGAGGGTCACCGCGCCCATCGCGGTGTCGGGAGCGAGCAGGTCGGGGGAGGAGGTGGTCACGGCGGAGACGCTACCCGCTTTTGGTTGACGCTACAACCATTCAGAGGGGCGAGCGCTCATAGGAACCGCATAAGCAGCGTCCAGGCGACGCGGGGAGGCCGGGCGTGGAATGGGAACCGGTCGCCGTCAGGGGCGGCCCCGGCACGAGGACGACACCATGAACGAGCGACACGAATCCGACGAGCGAGAGCTCACCGACCAGCCCGCCATCACCGAGGCGACGGGCGCCGACGAGGTGCGCGCGCTGCGCGCGGACGACCGCCGTCGTCGTCGTCGGGCGCTGATCGCCGGCGGCCTCGGCCTCGCCGTGCTGATCGGAGTGACAGCAGGCGGAGTCGCCACCGCCGGCCGCACCGAGGCGGCCTCCTCCGCCTCGGCCGGCGCCGCCACGATCGTCTACCCCGGCGGCTCGCGCGGATCCTTCGGCGGCGGGTACGTGATCGTCCCCTCCTGGGGCGGATCGACGCAATTCGGCTCGTCGCAGGGCGGCTCCTCCGCCTCCGAGCCGGCCACCGGCGCGACCGACGCCGTGGCCGCGAGCACCGCGCAGACCGCCGGGGTGGTCACGATCACCTCCGAGCTCACCTACCAGGGCGCCCGCTCGGCCGGCACCGGCATGATCCTCACCTCCGACGGCATGATCCTCACCAACAACCACGTCGTCGAGGGCGCCACCGCGATCTCGGTCACGGTGGAGTCGACGGGCCGCAGCTACACCGCCCGCGTCGTCGGCACCGACGCGACGAACGACGTCGCCGTCCTGCAGCTGGAGGACGCCTCCGGCCTCACCCCCGCCTCGCTCGACACGGACGGGGTCGCTGTGGGCGACACCGTGACCGCCGTCGGCAACGCGGGAGGGACGGGCGACCTGGTCGCCGCCACCGGCACGGTCACGGGTCTCGATCAGCAGATCACCACCCGCTCCGAGTCGGGGATCTCCGCCGAGACGCTGACCGGGCTGATCCAGACCGACGCCGACATCGTCTCCGGCGACTCCGGCGGCCCGCTCGTCGACTCCGCCGGCCGCGTCGTGGGGATGGACACCGCCGCCTCCAGCGGGACGGCCGACATCACCGGCTTCGCGATCCCGATCTCGAAGGCCCTGGACATCGTCACCACCATCGACGCGGGCGCCGACACGGCCACCGTCGAGATCGGCTACCCGGCCTTCCTCGGCGTCTCCCTCTCCTCCGGCACCGCGTCGCCGACTTCGCGCGCGCTCGCGACCACCGCGTCCGGCGCCGTGATCGGCGGAGTCGTCGAGGGCGGGCCGGCCGCGCAGGCGGGCCTCGAGGCGGGGGACGTCGTCACCGCGGTCGACGGGGTCGCCGTCGCCTCGGCCGACCAGCTGTCCGCCTCGCTCGCGCAGCGCGAGCCCGGGGAGTCGGTGACGATCTCGTGGACCGACTCCGCGGGCGCCGCCCGCTCCGCCCAGGTCGTGCTGGTCGAGGGTCCGGTCGCCTGATCGGAGCCTCCGCGGGGCCGCCGGAGCGTTCCCGGCCGTTCACCCGGACGAGCGCGCCACGCCGCCCGTTGTTTTGATCCGCTCAAGACAACTCGGGTAGTGTCCTCGGCATGACGACAGTGGACGAGCGGCTCCGAGCCTGCGGGCTCAAGGTCACCGCCACCCGGCGCGCGGTGCTCCTCGCTCTCGAGGAGAACCCGCACTCCGGGGTCGACGCGGTCCTGGCCCGAGTGCGCGAGGGCCTCCCCGAGGCCTCGGCCCAGGCCGTCTACGGAGTGCTCTCGGCGTTCACCGACGCCGGGATCGTCCGCCGCATCGAGCCGGAGGGCCATCCCCGCCGGTTCGAGCTGCGGGTCGGCGACAACCACCACCACGTGGTGTGCCGGCGCTGCGGGGCCGTGGCCGACGTCGACTGCGTCGTCGGGGAGGCGCCGTGCCTGCATCCGCAGACCGCGAGCGGCTTCGCCGTGGACACCGCCGACGTCACGTTCTGGGGCACCTGCCCCGACTGCCTGGCCCTGGCCCACTGACCGACATCCGCTACACCGCAGCGGCGGGCCCCGTGCCCCTCGCCGACAGGAGGAACATGACCGAGGAACGATTCACCACCACGAACTCCGGAGCACCGGTCGCGCGCGACGACCACTCCCTGAGCGTCGGAGCCGACGGACCCCTCGCGCTCCACGACCACTACCTCGTCGAGAAGCTGGCCCAGTTCAACCGTGAGCGCATCCCGGAGCGGGTCGTCCACGCCAAGGGCGGCGGAGCCTTCGGACGCTTCACCACCACCGCCGACGTCAGCGCCTACACGCGTGCCGCGCTCTTCCAGCCCGGAGTCGAGACCGAGATGCTCGCGCGGTTCTCCACTGTCGCCGGCGAGCAGGGCTCGCCCGACACCTGGCGCGACCCCCGCGGCTTCGCGCTGAAGTTCTACACGAGCGAGGGCAACTACGACCTCGTCGGCAACAACACCCCCGTCTTCTTCATCCGCGACGGCATCAAGTTCCCCGACTTCATCCGCTCGCAGAAGCGCCTGCCCGGCAGCCACCTGCGCGACCACGACATGCAGTGGGACTTCTGGACCCTCTCGCCCGAGTCGGCCCACCAGGTCACGTGGCTCATGGGCGACCGCGGCCTCCCCTCCTCGTGGCGGCACATGGACGGCTTCGGCTCGCACACCTACCAGTGGATCAACGCCGCCGGCGAGCGCTTCTGGGTCAAGTACCACTTCAAGACCGACCAGGGCGTCGAGATCCTGAGCCAGGAGCAGGCCGACCAGATCGCCGGTGAGGACGCGGACTTCCACATCCGCGACCTGTCCTCCGCGATCGACCGCGGCGACTTCCCCTCGTGGACGCTGTCCGTGCAGGTCATGCCGTACGAGGACGCGAAGAGCTACCGGTTCAACCCGTTCGACCTCACCAAGGTCTGGCCCCACGCGGACTACCCGCTGATCCAGGTCGGCACCATGACGCTCGACAGGAACCCCGAGAACTACTTCGCGCAGATCGAGCAGGCGGCGTTCGCCCCCTCGAACTTCGTGCCCGGGATCGCGGCAAGCCCCGACAAGATGCTCCTCGCGCGCATCTTCAGCTACGCCGACGCGCACCGCTACCGCGTGGGGACCAACCACGCGCAGCTGCCGGTGAACGCGCCGAAGTCGCCGGTGCACTCGTACTCGAAGGACGGCCCCATGCGGTTCGACTTCCAGAAGTCCGAGGTGCCCGTCTACGCGCCGAACACGATGGGCGGCACCCACGCCGATCCCGCCCGGGCGGCGGAGTCGGCCGGCTGGGAGACCGACGGCGAGCTGACGCGCGCCGCGGCGACCCTCCACCGGGAGGACGACGACTTCGGTCAGGCGGGGACGCTCTACCGCGAGGTCCTCGACGACGACGCGCGCGCCCGCCTGGTCGCGAACATCGCCGGCCACGTGTCGAAGGTCACCCGTCCGGAGCTGCGGCAGCGCGTGCTCCAGTACTGGGCGAACGTCGACTCGTCGCTCTCGCAGCGCGTCGCCGAGGCGCTCGAGCCCTCGGCTCCCGGTGCGGACGTCTCCCCCGAGGCGGTCGGCATCGGGGCGTAGTCCCGGCATCCCCTCGAGGAGCGCGCGGTACCGGAGCGATCCGGGCCGCGCGCTCCTCGTCGTTTCCGGGGAGGGTCCTTCCACTCGGTGGAGTCGGATCCCGCGCGCGGGTGCCCGCCTCGGTCCGGTGCAGCCGGCTCGGACCCCGGATCCGCCCGCGGAACCGGGCGCCGACGGGGAGGACCCCCGATCCCGACACGCCCGGGATGTGCGATTTCGGCCCGTCGTTTGACAGCACCGCGATCGCTGCGTAACTTATTCCGAGTCGCCACAAAGGCCGCAGGGAAACGGAAAGAGCAGCAGCTCCTACGTCCCGGCCTCAATCGGGACCATCCACTCGGCAAGACAGCTTTTCGGAGCAGGTCTGCCGCACGGATGTAAAGCCTTCGCAGGATCCCTCGGATCCAGCAACTTCGCCGCCCGGCGCAGGACTCAGGTCCTGAACCGAGCAACGTCGGAGCGCCTACGAGCGTGACGGCATCGCGAAGAAGCCGGATTTGACACGGCCTGCGGATGTGCTAAGTTATACAAGTTGCCACGGCGACAGGGAGAAAGAAACTTCTTCTAGTCTACCGAGAAGACGCGTATGACGCAAGCAACAACATTTTCGATCACTTTCGTTGTGAAGCACCGTTCTGGTGTGGAGGCGGGATGTGTCCGATTCTTGAGAACTCAACAGCGTGCACTATGTTCAATGCCAATTTTATACCCCGGCCT